>DLLC01000044.1:0-16972 GCA_002476625.1 Porphyromonadaceae bacterium UBA7572
CATACCAGCCACCACCTCGGTGTAGTATTTGGGGGCGATGGTGGGGGTGTGCTTCACGGTGTAGCGCTTAAGAATGCCCACGCCGTCGATGCGCTTCACCAGATGAGGGGTGTAGAAATAGCCACGGTTGGCAATGGTGGCGCAGAGATTGGCTATTTGAAGAGGCGTGGCAAGGATTTCGCCTTGTCCAATGGCCACCGAGATGATAGTGTTGGCATTCCATCCGCCCTTGATATGCTCATTGTAGTATTTAGAGTTGGGGAGGAAGCCTCTGCTCTCGAATGGCAGGTCGATGCCGAGCTTATTGCCGTAGCCCATACTCACCAAGTGGTTTTTCCACACTTCAAACGCATTGGCGATGGAGCCATATTTCCTGTTGTTGAGCATATTGCGCAGGCCCCAGCAGAAAAATGCGTTGCAAGAGGTTGTTAGCGCTGGGCGCAAATTAAGTGGAGAGGCGTGTCCGTGGCATCCCACACGCATACCCCTAATCACGAAGCCGTGGTGGCAGGGATACATTGTGCTTGGTGTGATGATCTTCTCCTGCTGCAGAATTAGGCCCTGCGACGGTTTGAAAGTGGAGCCAGGGGGATAGGCGGCTTGTATGGCGCGGTTGTAGGTGGGCTTGTCGTTGTCGCGAAGAAGTGCCACATAGTTCTTGCCGCGGTCTTTGCCCACGAGCAGCCTTGGATCGTAGGTGGGAGAGGTGACTAAGGCAAGGATTTCGCCAGTGGACGGCTCTATTGCCACAATGGCGCCTCTCTTGCCGCGCATGAGCTGTTCACCGTAGGCTTGAAGGTCGAGATCGATTCCTAACTTGAGGTTGTGGCCGGCTTGTGGGCGAATGTCGTGCCTTCCGCCATCGTAATGTCCTTTGATTCTGCCCACATGGTCGCGGATAAGAATTTCCTCGCCTTTCACGCCGCGAAGGTATTTTTCATACTCTTTCTCAAGCCCCATGTCGCCAATGTAGTCGCCTGGGTTGTAGTAAGGGTCTTTTTCCACCTCTTTGGCGTTCACCTCTCTAATGTCGCCAAGAATGTTGGCGCCAGCTGGCTGTGTGTAGTCGCGCATGATGCGCTGCACGAGGGCAAAGCCTGGGAAGCGGTATAGTTTTTCCTGAATTCGGCCATAGTCCATTTGGTTGATGTGGGTGAGGAACACCTGTTCGCTGTAAAAGCGCTTTGTCTCCTTCACTTTCTCAAGTCGCTCGTCGAATTCTTGTCTGGTGATTTGCAAGGTGTTGCAGAAGTCCACGGTGTCGAAAGGCTGAACATCTTTCAGAGTTACCGTCACATCGTATGATGGCTGGTTGAATACAATCAGTTTTCCTTTACGGTCGAAAATAAGGCCTCTGGAAGGGTAGATGATTTTGTGAACGTAGGCGTTGCCTTCAGATTTGTCCTTATAAGAGTCGTCCACAATCTGAAGCATAAAAAGCCTCACAATGTAGATGCACACCAGCACCACAATGAAGCCTCCTATCACATATTTCCTTTTTTCCAGATTATAATCTTTTCTCATTTTTTTGATGAAAAAAAGCCAGAATTTCTGTTATGTTTCATAATCTTTTCTCGCGTCGGGTGTTCATCAGGCTGTCGATTCCGTAGATGAGCAGAAGCGAAAGGGCAAAGCTGCTGGAAATGCGGGCCACAGTGAGCAGAATGTCGTGGAATGTGAACGCCTGAATGAAGAATATGAGCGCGCAGTAGAATAGCGTAAGAATGCCCGCATACTTCAGGTAGTTGGCCGTGCCGATGCTTTTACAGGAAGGAATGATGTCGCCGGTTTCGTCGTCGCGGGTCACGAAAGCATAGAATACCTTCGTGCGTAGGGCTGCAGTGAGCAGGCTTGCCAGTGCATTCATACCCTGTGTGTCGTTGAACACATCAATCGACAGGCCGGAGAAGAACGCGATGGTGAACACCGCGTTAAGCGATAGGCCGATGGGCAATCGCAGGAGCAGATAGATGAAAATAATGGGCGTGGCCACATTGAAAAGCATGATTTTGCTGAAAATCACCTGCATCATAACCAGTATCACAAAAAGTGCGATATATTGAAAGGTCGTTTTTGCCATTACTTTTTGTCCTCCTTGTTCTTTGCCCCGCTTGGGTCGGTGTCTTTAGTCTCTAAAGCCTTCAGCTCCACACGCATTTTGTTGTTGAGCGCGCTCACATTTTTGAGCTGCGAGAAATCGGTCCTCAGCCTCACCTTCATGGCCATGAAATTTGTGGATTGCGCCTTGTCCTCACACTCTATTACGCCCACCATGATGCCTTCGGGGAATAGTGATGAATAGCCATTGGTGACCACACTGTCGCCTTTCACGTACTTTCCGTCACGAGGAAGTTCTGTGAGTGTGGCATAGCGGTAGTCCTCGCCAGTCCAAATCAGAGTGCCGAATTTATTGTTTTTCTTCACTTTGCAGGAAAGGCGCGTGTAGGGGTTGATGAGTGAAATGATGCGTGCTGAGTGCTTACCCACCACATTCACAATGCCCACCACGCCATTATGCCCCACCACGCCCATCTCTGGCACAATGCCGTCGGCGCTACCGCGGTCGATGGTGATGAAGTTGGCGGGCTGGGCCACACTGTTGCTGATTACGTTGGCCACCACGTAAGAGAATTGCTGGCCACTTTTAGCGATAATGTCAGTGGTGTCGGGAATCTGAAGTTTGCAGTTGTCGAGTTCTTTTTTTAGCTGTGCCACTTCAAGTGCCAGTTCCGTGTTTCGGCTCATCAAATCTTCGTTGGCAGCCTTTAGTCCAAAGTAGGATGTGATGCTGCTGTAAGCCTCATATACAGCAGCGCTGACGCCGTTGGCCGACGACAGGTACACACTTTGCTGATAGGGGTTGTTGCTGAAGAGCAAGATACAGCTGATGACCACATAAATGATAAACACAAACCAGGGGATGTGTTTGACTAAAAATTGCAGTAAATTATTCATAACGAAGGCATTGTTGGCCGAGGCTAAAAGCCCTGCTATACAATACGCATAAGAAGGCAATGATGACGAGTCGTTGCCTTCCTGTGCTATAATGATAAAATATGTTGAATTATTGTTTCAAGAACTTGAAGTGCTTGATGTTGCGCAAAGCCACACCAGTGCCTTTTGCCACAGCGTGCAGTGGATCCTCTGCCACATGGAAAGGAATGCCAATCTTGTCTTGTAAGCGCTTGTCGAGGCCACGGAGCAAGGCGCCACCGCCAGCCAGATACACGCCATTACGAACGATGTCGGCATAAAGCTCTGGAGGGGTCTGTTCAAGTGCGCTAAGCACCGCCGCCTCAATCTTCGATATAGACTTTTCGAGGCAGTGGCAGATCTCCTGGTAGGAAATAGGCACTTCCATTGGGAGGGCCGTCATCTGGTGAGGGCCATGTACCACGAAGTCTTCAGGTGGATTGTCGAGTTCGGTGAGAGCAGATCCAACGTTGATTTTGATGAGTTCTGCGGTGCGTTCGCCCACTTTCACATTGTGGGCACGGCGCATGTGCTCCATAATGTCTTCGGTGAGGTCGTCGCCAGCGATGCGGATACTCTTGTTGCTCACGATGCCACCAAGAGAGATAACGGCTATCTCTGTTGTGCCACCGCCTATATCCACAATCATGTTTCCTTCTGGAGCGAGCACGTCAAGGCCAATGCCAAGAGCTGCTGCCATAGGCTCATATATCATATACACCTCACGGCCGCCGGCGTGCTCGCTTGAGTCGCGCACGGCGCGGATTTCCACTTCTGTTGAGCCAGATGGAATACACACGACCATAGTGAGTGATGGCGACATCCATCCGTTCTTGCTGCTCACCTTTTTAATCATGCCGCGTATCATCATTTCGGCGGCGTTGAAGTCGGCAATCACACCGTCGCGCAGGGGACGGATAGTGCGAATGCCGTCGTGCACTTTGCCGTACATTTCACGCGCCTTTTCACCTACTGCTATCATTTTGCCAGTTTTGGCGTCTTGTGCGACAACAGATGGCTCGTCAATCACGATTTTGTCCTTGTGGATGATAATCGTGTTAGCTGTACCTAAGTCGACAGCTATTTCTTGTCTGAATGAGAAAAATCCCATAGTCGAGTTTTCTTTTTAATATAAAAATTAGTGTTTGAAGTGGCGAATGCCAGTCATGACCATAGCCACTCCGTTGTTGTTACAATAGTCGATGCTCTCGCCGTCGCGCACCGAGCCACCAGGCTGAATGACTGCGTCAACGCCTTCTTTATGGGCTATTTCCACGCAGTCGGCAAATGGGAAGAAAGCGTCGCTTGCCATTACTGCTCCATGCAGGTCGTGCTTGAAGTTGTGGGCCTTTTCAATGGCGTGCTTCAGTGCGTCCACGCGTGAGGTTTCGCCCACACCGCTTGCAATAAGCATTTTGTTTTTAGCGAGCACAATAGAATTGCTTTTGCTGTGCTTCACCACTTTATTGGCAAACAGCAGGTCGGCTACCTGCTCTGGTGTAACGGCCTTTGTGGTGCATTGCTTCAGCTCGTCAGGTGTCTCGACGTGGGTGTCGCGCTCCTGAACAAGTGCGCCGTTGAGCACGGTGCGGCACTGCATTGCATTGGCTTTGAAATCTTTCATCACCAGAATGATGCGATTTTTCTTCTGCTCCAGTATCGCCAAGGCTTCTTCTGTGTAGGCTGGCGCTATGCACACCTCAATAAACACCTTGTTCATTTCCTCGGCGGTGGCAGCGTCAATTTCGCGGTTTGTGACGTGAACTCCGCCAAATGCGCTCACAGGGTCGCCTGCAAGAGCCGCTTTGAATGCGTCAACGAGAAGCTCTCGCGAAGCAAGTCCACAGGCGTTGTTGTGCTTCATGATCACGAATGTGGTCTCGTCAAAATCTTTGATAAGGTTGACTGCCGCATCAATGTCGAGCAAGTTGTTGTAGCTAATCTCTTTGCCATGTAGCTGGGTGAACATAGCATCGAAATCGCCAAAGTAGAATCCCTTCTGGTGTGGGTTCTCGCCATAGCGAAGCGTCTTGCTTCCGTTCACTGCAAGGCGAAGCGCACTGTGGTCGTCACCATCGAAATAGTTGAAGATGTGGCTGTCGTAGGCGCTCGACACAGCAAAAGCCTCTTTCGCGAACCAGCGTCGCTGTGCCAAAGTGGTTTCGGCGTGGCCGTTTTCTTTGAGCGTTTCGACCAGTGGCTTGTATTGAGCCTTTGAGGCCACAATCACTACGTCGTTGTAGTTCTTTGCGGCGGCGCGGATGAGCGATATGCCACCGATGTCAATTTTCTCAATAATGTCGGTTTCTTCTGCTCCGCTTGCAACCGTTTCCTCAAAAGGATACAGGTCCACAACCACGAGGTCGATTTCAGGAATATCGTATTGAGCAATTTGCTGCTGGTCACTTTCGTTTTCACGACGGTTCAAAATGCCGCCAAAAACCTTTGGGTGAAGAGTTTTTACGCGTCCTCCCAATATGGAGGGGTAGCTTGTGAGGTCTTCCACCGCGGCGCAGTCGTAGCCAAGCTCTTGGATAAACTTCTGTGTTCCGCCAGTGGATAGGAATTTCACACCATTGTTGTTCAACTCTTTCAAAATGTCATCAAGTCCGTCTTTGTGAAAAACGGAAATGAGAGCGGTTTTAATTTGTTTCTTATCAGCCATAGTTTTTTGTTAATTCAGCCGTGTGAAGCCATATTCTAAATTGCCGAACAGCTTGTGAATCAGCTCCGTCAGCCTATTTGTGCAAAATAGAATACAAAATTATTAAAAAAACGGCAAACAGCCACACTATTTGCTTTATAATATTGGGGAATTATCGTTTTTTTAACAGTTATAATCGTCAGTATTCAAGAAAATATGATATGACAAAATGGCGTTTTTTGTCAGAGATTAATAATGGGTATGCGAATTGCAATCAGGGCAAGTGAAAGGACATGTGAAAAGACACATGAGATATAAGCTATTATGAATTTTCAAAATTTTACCATCAAATCACAAGAGGTTGTGCAGAAAGCTGTACAGATTGCCCAGGGCAATCAGAACCAGGTGTTGGAGCCTGTTCACCTCCTAAAGGCAGTGATGTCGGATTCTGATTCTGTGGTTAAGTTCATATTTCAGAAGATGGAGATCCCTGCCACGATGATTGACCGCTCGCTCGACGAGGAATTGCGCAAATTGCCTAAAGTGAGCGGTGGCGAACCTTACCTTAGCTCTGATGCGAACAAGGTGCTTGAGAAGGCAAACGACTTTGCCTCTAAAAAGGGCGACCAATATGTGACGGTAGAAGCTATATTGTTTGCTCTCCTGTCGGTGAATTCTTCAGCGAGCAAAATATTGAAAGATGCAGGTGCCACTGAAGACGCTATGAAGATTGCCATTGACGAGCTTCGTCAGGGCAGAAAGGCTACTGAGCAGGGGGCGGAAGATCAATATAATGCACTTAGCAAGTATGCTATCAACTTGTGTGAGCGCGCTAGGCAAGGCAAACTCGACCCGGTGATTGGCCGTGATGACGAAATTCGCCGTGTGCTTCAAATTTTGAGCCGCCGAACCAAGAACAACCCAATACTTATAGGTGAGCCCGGCACGGGTAAGACCGCTATTGTGGAAGGTCTTGCCCAGCGTATCGTAAGAGGCGATGTGCCAGAGAATCTGCGTCAGAAGCAAGTGTATTCTTTGGATATGGGCGCACTGATTGCCGGCGCTAAATATCAGGGTGAATTTGAAGAGCGGTTGAAAGCCGTGATTAGTGAAATCTCCTCGTCGAATGGCGACATCATTTTGTTCATCGATGAAATCCACACTTTGGTAGGCGCAGGCAAAAGCGGAGGCGCAATGGACGCTGCCAACATTCTCAAGCCTGCTTTGGCGCGTGGCGAGCTCCGCAGTATAGGCGCCACCACACTTGACGAATACCAGAAGTACTTTGAAAAAGACAAGGCACTTGAGCGTAGATTCCAAGTGGTGATGGTGGATGAGCCTGACGAGGAGAGCGCAATCGCCATTATGCGTGGACTGAAGGAAAAATACGAGAACCACCATAAGGTGAGGATTAAAGACGATGCCATTATAGCCGCTGTGCAGCTGAGTGAGCGTTATATCAGCGACCGCTATTTGCCTGATAAGGCTATTGACCTTGTGGACGAGGCCGCCGCTAAGCTCCGTATAGAGATGGACTCCGTGCCGGAGGAACTTGACGAGATATCCCGCAAGATTTCACAATTGGAAATAGAGCGTGCCGCAATCAAGCGCGACGGTGATGCACAGCACGTGGCCCAAGTGGAGAAGGAAATCGCCGAGTTGAAAGACAAGGAGAACGATTACAAGGCTAAATGGAAGAGCCAGAAGGAATTGATTAATCGCATACAGCAGAACAAGATCGACATTGAGCAACTTAACTTTGAGGCTGAGCGCGCCGAACGCAATGGAGACTATGCTCGTGTGGCAGAAATTCGTTACTCACTCATTAAGCAAAAGGAGGATGAAAATAAAGCCATACAGAATCAACTGAAGTCGATGCAGGGCGACGCGGCTATGATTAAGGAGGAAGTGGACAGCGATGACATTGCTGATGTGGTGTCGCGCTGGACAGGAATACCGGTAAGCCGTATGCTTCAGAGCGAGAAGGACAAACTGCTCCATCTTGAGGACGAACTTCACAAACGTGTGGTGGGGCAGAATGAGGCAATCAATGCCATTTCCGATGCAGTGCGCCGTAATCGTGCCGGACTGAATGATCCTCGCAAACCAATAGGCTCATTTATATTCTTAGGTACAACGGGTGTTGGTAAAACTGAGCTTGCAAAGGCTCTGGCCGACTACCTGTTCAACGACGAGAACATGATGACCCGTATAGATATGAGCGAGTATCAAGAGAAATTCAGTGTCAGCCGACTGATTGGCCCACCTCCTGGCTATGTGGGCTATGAGGAAGGTGGCCAGCTTACGGAGGCTGTGCGCAGGAAGCCATATTCTGTGGTGCTTTTCGATGAGATTGAAAAAGCCCATCCCGATGTGTTCAATATCTTGCTCCAGGTGCTTGACGATGGCCGACTCACCGACAACAAGGGCCGTACGGTGAATTTCAAGAACACCATCATCATTATGACCAGCAACTTGGGCAGCCAGATTATTCGTGAGCGCTTCGAACACTTGACACCTGAAAACAGGGGTGAAGTGATAGAGAAAACGCAAAACGAGGTGTTTGAACTTCTGAAGAAGCAGATGCGTCCTGAATTCCTCAACCGAATAGATGAAATTATCATGTTTACCCCTCTGAGTGAAGGTGAAATTTCGCAAATCGTTCGTATGCAGGTTAATTCTGTGGCAAAGATGCTGGCAAAGAACGGTATCAAACTTGAGGCTACTGATGCAGCAATAGCATCGCTTGCTAAGGCTGGTTACGATCCTGAATTTGGTGCTCGACCGGTGAAACGTGTGATCCAGAACAAGGTGCTGAATAAGTTGTCGAAAGATATCATCGCTCAAAACATCGATAGAGAGAAACCTATTATCATCGACTGTGTGAATGATGAGTTGGTGTTCCGCAACTAAATAGAAGCCCCTAATTCTCTAAACTGAAATACAAATAAAGAGCCCGCCTTCATTATTGGAAGGCGGGCTCTTTTTTTCGCTTTTATATATGCGTGTAATTAGCGCGAACTGTCAATTTTTACATGCGTATTCTATCTTATTTTGTGAGGGTCACAACCAGTGTGGCAATGGATATAGTGGTGCCGATGATACCAGTAGTGAACGACCATGCTGGTGGTATGGCCCAAGACGAGCGCTTTTTAGTGGCGTTTGGCTCAACATAGATGACATCGTTTTGGCGAAGGTTATACACAGGCGACACCAGCAGATTCTTGTCGGTGAGGTTGACGCGCTGCACCTCGCGGCTACCGTCGGAATTGGTGTGGATGACCAAAACATTGTCGCGACGGCCTGTAATAGTGAGGTCGCCGGATTGAGAAATGGCTTCAAGAATGGTGATGCGGCCATTGATAGCCTTTATGAGGCCAGGCTTGTTGACTTCACCCATTGTGTAGACGTGGAAATTCTGGAAGCGCACTTCCACGCCTGGTTTCTCGGCCAGATAGCGGGGATAGATGAGGTTGCTGATCTCTGCTTCCACTACACTTTGAGTTTTTCCTTGCACATATATCCTGCCAAGGATAGGAAAGTCGATGTATCCCTTGTTGTCAACCAAATAGTAGAATATTGGGTTGTCGGTATTGTTCGTGCCATTTCCGGTGGCAATCATTTCCGTCTTGTTGAAGAATTTCACCAGTTCAGGGTTAGTGGCCGACACACTGATTTGAAGCAGGTCGCCCGTCATGATAACCGGGTCGTTGATTTTAGCTGTGGCTTTCAGCACATCGGCTGGAAGCGTCTCGGCATTCTGCATGTACGTGATGTCTTCTGGCGTTTTGCAGCCAACCAAAGCAATGGCTAAAATTACCATTGGAAGAAAAAGTCGAATATTCATAATATTTTAATTGTGTTGATAGATATCAATATGGTGCAGGAAAATTGCGTATTTTATTTTTCGCAAAGATATGAAAAAAAACAAAAATAAAATCAAGAATAGCGATTATATCTACATGTGCCTTTGAATTTTATTGTGTTTAGTAGAATTTGACGTAAATTTGTGTGTGGTTTAATTTAAGACGATAAATGAATGAAGCAGACCATTCCGATAGAGTGTCATCCATTCCCTCCCTTTCTTCCCGAAGGGGCAAGAGTGCTGATGCTCGGCACATTTCCACCAAAGCCCAACAGATGGGCTATGGAATTCTTTTACCCGAACAAGACCAACGACATGTGGAAAATCATGGGTTATATTTTTTATGCCGACCGCTTCCGGTTTTATGATGAGCATCAGAAAACTTACCGCTTGAGCGACATCAAGGATTTTTTGGCAGAGAAGCATATAGCCCTTTATGATACGGCAACGCGAGTTCGCAGACTGAAGGACAATGCCAGCGACAAGTTCTTGGACATAGTGGAAACCATAGACTTGGAGCGCTTTTTTACTGTGTGTCCCTCGCTTGAGGCTGTGGTGACGGCAGGGGAGAAGGCCACAGAAGTGATAGCCTCGATGGCGCATGTAGAGCCTCCGAAGATGGGCGAAATGGTGGTGTGTGAGTGTGCCGGGCTTCGGTTTAAATTGTTCCGTATGCCCTCGTCGTCTCGCGCCTATCCGCTGGCTTTAGAGAAAAAAGCGGAAGCATATAGTAAGGTGTTTCGCATTTTAGGCTATGATATTTGAGTGATTATTTGTAACTTTGCAACAGCAATCAGATGAGAAGATGAAAAAACAGGCAATTCAGTTGCTCATTGGAGTGATTATATTGATAGCATTGGTAGCTTCTGTTGTCGTGTATATGCCGAATTTAGACGCTCAAACGCTCTATGGATGGTTTAAGGACAACATGGGGTACACACTGATATTTCTGCTAATGGCGGTTGAAAGTTCGTTCATCCCATTCCCAAGCGAGATTGTAGTGCCACCAGCGGCGTATTTTGCAAGTTCAGGAGCTGGTAATGCGCATCTTGATATAGTGATGGTGGTTCTGGTTGCCACATTGGGAGCCCTGTTGGGCGCTTGTGTGAATTATGCCATATCAATGCTGATTGGTAGGCCTGTGGTTTACGGCTTTGCTAATAGCAGAATAGGCCACATGTGCTTGATTGATGCGGAGAAAGTGGATAAGGCTGAGAAGTATTTTGCCGACCATGGTTCAGTTTCCACCTTTTTAGGACGGCTGATTCCCGGCATACGGCAGTTGATTTCCATTCCAGCAGGCCTGTCGCGAATGAATTTTTTTAAGTTCGCCGTGTTCACAACTCTTGGTGCTGGCATATGGAATGTGGCATTAGCGGCTTTAGGCTGGTGGCTAAGCACATTCGTTGCAGAGCCGGATTTGTATGCCCAGCTTGAAGCCAACAATAAATACCTCACGTATGCAGGCTTTGCCTTGTTTGGCATCATTGTGCTATATGTGATATATAAGGGACTTAAAGGTTCACCCAATAAAAAGAAATAGGGTTATGAAAGTGTCACCGTCGCTATTATCGGCAGATTTCGCTCATTTGGCCGAAGAGTTGGAGTTTATAAATTCCAGTGAGGCCGATATGCTTCACCTTGATGTGATGGACGGAGTGTTCGTTCCAAACATTTCATTCGGTTTTCCGGTGATTAAATATGTGAAAAAGCATTGCCTGAAGCCATTGGATGTGCATTTGATGATAGTGGAGCCACAAAAGTTTGTGACAGAGGTTCGCAATTGTGGCGCAGAAATAATGACGGTTCACTATGAGGCTTGCATTCACCTTAACAGAGTGGTTCAGCAGATTCACGATATGGGAATGAAAGCCGGTGTATCGATAAACCCTGCCACCCCTGTGTGTATGTTGAAAGACATACTCAGTGAAGTGGACCTGGTGCTGCTGATGTCGGTGAACCCAGGATTTGGTGGCCAGAAATTTATTTCTGGAACTTTAGAGAAAGTAAAAGAGCTTCGTCAGCTTATCGCTGCCACAGGCAGTGGGGCTATCATTGAGGTGGATGGAGGCGTAAACGCTGAAGTCGGTGTAATGTTGGCTGATGCGGGAGCGGATATGGTGGTAGCTGGAAGCTATGTCTTTAACTCTGAAGACAGAAATGAAGCGATAGCATCACTGAAGAGACTTTAGGAGAATAAAAATGCCGAGGAAAGGTGCCGGAGTGGCCGAACGGGACGGTCTCGAAAATCGTTGTACCCTTTATGGGTACCGAGGGTTCGAATCCCTCCCTTTCCGCAAAAAGCAGCGGGGAACGCGTTGGATTAACGTTGTGTCCCCCGCTGCTTTTTTGTGCATTTTTAAAAAGTTATTTTAAAAGACTGTTTTTACGATTTTTTTTACATTGTCGGCTTTGCCCATGGTGTAGTAGTGAATGGCAGGTGCGCCATGCGCCAGCAGGTCACGGCTTTGTGCCACACACCACTCGATGCCCGCTTCATACGCTGCTTCTTTCGACTGGGCTTTGCTTATTTCGTTTACGAGGTCTTGTGGAATGTCGAGGTGGAAAGCGCGGGGTAGCATTTCGAGTTGGCGTGCCACCGACAGCGGCTTTAACCCAGGAATTATGGGTACGGTGATGCCCGTCTTGCGGCAAGCGTCTTCAAAAGCGTAGAACATTTGATTGTCGAAAAACATTTGCGTAATGATGTAATCTGCGCCAGCATCGACTTTCGCTTTCAGATGCGCGATGTCGGTTTCGGCGTTCGCCGCTTCAAAATGCTTTTCAGGATATCCGGCAACTCCTATGCAGAAATCTGTGGCGATTCCTTTTTTTACAGTCGGGTCGAGGTATTCGCCATGGTTAAGACTGGAAATCATCCTCACCAGTTCGTTGCTGTGGGCGAATCCATCTGCTTCGGGAATGAAATACCGTTGCCCGACTATGGCATCGCCCCGCAGTGCCACCACATTGTCAATGCCAATGAAATTGAGGTCGAGCAGTTCGCTCTCAATTTTAGCTTTCGACGCACCTCCGCATATCACATGTGGCACGATTTCAACATCGAACCGCTTCATGATGGCGGCAGTGATGGCGAGCGTGCTTGGACGCTTGGCCAGCGTAAATTTGGTGAAGGTGCCGTCGCCATTGTCTTTATATTCAATCTCATCACGGTGGCATGTGATATTGATGAATGGCGGAGCAAGCTCTAAAAGAGGCTCTATGCTTGAATAGAGAGAGTTCGCGTCGCTTCCTTTTAAGGGGGGAACAAGTTCGAAAGATGCAAAAGGGGCGTCGCTATTGTTGAGAATATCTATTACTTTACTCATATCGTTACAGCTATAAATTTTGGTTAAGATGCTTTTCGCCCTCTTCTTTTGAAAAACTGCGACGACGGCAGTAGTCGGTGAACTGGTCGTTTCCAATTTTTCCCACAGAGAAGTAGTGGGCCTTCTGATGTGCAATCATAATGCCGCAAATGGCAGTTGACGGTGTCATAGAGTAGTTGGCCGTGAACGTCACACCCACTTTCTTCTCTCCGCCGAGTGCTTTCACCACATCCTTCTTGAGACTGTGGTCGGGGCAGGCACAATAGCCAAACGCTGGGCGAATTACATTCGTTCCATTTGGGAAAATGGACTTCTGAACGCATTCAGCCGCCGCTTCTGTAACCCTTGCACAAAGCGCATGGCGCATCAGTGCCCTGTCGTCGTCGTTGGCATTCTTCACGCTTGTGGTGATGCAGAACAGCACCAATGGCGCGCTGTCGCCTTTCTGCGGAAAGAAATCGGCCAGTGACTCATGTTTTCCTCTTTGCTGCCGAAGCATGGGTAGCACTGTGCCATCAAGGCATACAATATCGTTTTTC
The DNA here is from genome assembly GCA_002476625.1 of Porphyromonadaceae bacterium UBA7572. GTDB lineage: Bacteria > Bacteroidota > Bacteroidia > Bacteroidales > Muribaculaceae > Sodaliphilus. Next base: position 13,351 of record DLLC01000044.1, read on the forward strand.
GAAGCGTAGGCTTCGGTGAACTTTACGTTCACCTTTAAATCCAATTCATCGTTCTGCATCATAGATTTGAGCATTTGCTTGGCCTCAATGAGCGTTTTCTTAGCTTCTTCAGAGTCCTGCTCATTGGTGGTGAAGCCCCAGAAAAGGAGCAGCATTTTCCAGTCGATAAACCTAAGAACATCGGTAACGCTTGGTGTGGTGATGGTTCTGACTATCGGCAATGCCTCATATTCGTAATGAGGGGCTTGAGCGTTGGCCACATCGAAAGCGTCTAATTTGATGTTTCTTCCGAGGTACTGTTCTCTTATTTTTTCTTGCGCCACTTTGTTGTCGTGGATTAGTTTCTGTGGATTGGCAATGTATTTTTTAGCGAGCACAGAAGTGCTTGATGCGTCGTTGCCATGAACCACGCCGCCGGAGTAAGACGTGGCGAGTTTCACTGCTGTATGAATAGGCGAAGTGGTAGCGCCTCCCACGAATATTGGCACATTAAGCCCTTCACGTTCAAAAAGTGCGCAAAGGTTTTCCATTTCCTTCAGTGAAGGTGTTATGAGTCCGCTCACGCACACGATATCGGGCTTTTCGCGCAACGTGGCTTCAAGGATGGATTCATTTGGAACCATTACGCCCAAATCCACAATGTTGAAATTGTTACACGCCAGCACAATGGAAACGATATTCTTGCCAATGTCGTGAACATCGCCATTCACAGTGGCGAGCACCACTTTCGGGTGCTCTGATTCGGCAGCCGATTTGGCGGGCTTTTCAATTTCTGGCTGCAAAAGGGTAACGGCCAGCTTCATCACTTTGGCAGATTTTACCACTTGTGGCAGGAACATTTTGCCTTCACCATAGAGTGATCCCACATGCTCCATGGCTTTCATGAGCGGGCCTTCGATGATGTCAACAGCGCTCTTGTAAACCTGGAGAGCTTCGTTGATGTCATCGGCCAAATAGTCAGTGACACCCTTGCTTAAAGCATAAGCTAAGCGTTCGTCAATACTCGCCTTTCGCCATTTAACTTCTTGGGGCGAGGCGGTGGTGTGGCCGACAACAGTGCCTTTGATGGCGTCGGCTAATGCGGTGAGACGCTCTGTGGCTGCGTTGTCGCTGTTTAGAACCACGTCTTCCACCGCTTTCAGCAATGCGGGGTCGATGGTGTCATATACTTGAAGCATACCGGGATTCACGATAGCCATATCAAGCCCTGCTTTAATGGCATGGTAAAGAAACACGGAGTGCATAGCCTCTCTTACGGGATTGTTGCCGCGGAAAGAGAACGACAAGTTCGACACGCCGCCACTGGTTTTTGCCCCTGGCAGATGCTGCTTGATCCACTTCACGGCATTGATGAAGTTGACAGCATAGTTGGCGTGCTCCTCAATGCCAGTGCCCACGGTGAGGATGTTGGCATCGATGATGATGTCGTGAGGCAGAAATCCAGCTTTTTGTGTAAGCAGGCGATAAGCTCTTTCTGCAATCTCTATTTTTCTTTCATAGCTGGTGGCTTGGCCTTGCTCGTCGAAAGCCATCACCACAACGGCGGCTCCAAACCGATGTATTTCTTTTGCTTTTCTGAGAAATTCATTTTCACCCTCTTTGAGGCTAATGGAATTGACAATGCATTTACCTTGTGTATTCTTCAGCCCCTCAAGAATGGTGGCCCAGTCGGAGGAGTCGATCATGAATGCTGCGCGTGCCACAAGCGGCTCATTACTGATATAGCTCACAAATTGGCGCATTTCCACTGCGCTGTCAAGCATGGCGTCGTCCATGTTGATGTCGATAATGTGCGCACCATTCTCAATTTGTTGCCGAGCCACTTGTGAAGCCTCTTCTTGCTTGCGCTCAGAAATGAGCCTTGCAAACTTGCGCGACCCGGCCACGTTTGTCCTTTCACCAATGTTGATAAAATTCTCAGTTGCACAGTCAATCACCACATTCTCCAGTCCCGAAACCACAAGGCGGTGGTCAGCAGGCACTGGAATATGCGGTGCCAAGCCTACCACAGCTTCGGCAATCTTGCGGATATGCTCAGGTGTGGTGCCACAGCATCCGCCCACAATGTTGAGCAGACCGTCTTGACACATGGATTTGATGTGGTGTGCCGTGAATTCAGGGCGTTCTTCGTATTCTCCCATAGCGTTAGGCAACCCTGCGTTAGGATACAGGCTGATGTACTTTGGCACTTTCGAGGCAATGCGTTCAATCATAGGACGCATTTGGGCCACACCGAATGAGCAGTTGATGCCAAACGACAGGATAGGGTAGTGCTGTATGCTTGTGTAAAAGGCTTCCAGGGTTTGTCCTGTGAGCGTGTGCCCACCTTTGTCGCTGACAGTGGCCGACACCATCACTGGCACTATAGCGCCCATCTCGTCTTTGAGGCGGCTAACAGCATAGAGTGCAGCTTTGCAGTTGAGTGCGTCGTAGCACGTCTCGAGCAAGAGTAAGTCCACGCCACCATCAACCAATGCCTTTACCTGTTCATAGTAGGCATCGGCAAATTGATGAAAATCAGTGCTTCCGCTGGTGTCCATCGTGAGGCTTTTACTTGTGGGCCCCACACTTCCTGCTACCCAAATTTTACGGTTAGTGCACTTGTCGGCCTCTGCTCTTGCGATTCTTGCCCCTTCGTATGCCATTTTTGTCACGAAAGGCTCGCATTGGTAGTCGGATTGGCAGATGCGGTTGCTGTTGAGCGTGTTGGTCGTGATAATGTCGGCACCGGCATCAATGTATTGTCGGTGAATGTTTGTCATCACATCAGGGCGTGTGATGTTCAAAATGTCGTTATTGCCATTCAGAGGCACATCCCAATTGGTGAAAATGCCCGATGAAAAATCACGCTCGCCTAATCCGCACTGCTGTATGAGCGTGCCAATTGCACCGTCGAGAACGAGGATTCGCTCTTTTAGAGCGTTGCGTATATTATCTGTGTTATTTCTCATTGCGTTATTTGATGCAAAGGTAGCATAAAACAGTTGAAATAACAAAAATATATTGGTTTGATATTAAATATCAGAATATTTTTCTGAAACAATGTAAATTTTAATATAAATACTCTGCGCCTCTATAGTGATAATGATTATAGGTATTGGGTGATAAATTCTGTGCCCCAGATTACAGCGGCATATCTAAGCCATTTACCGGCACTCATAGCCACTACCGTACCCCAAATGTTGGCACGTAGCAGTCCGAGAGCCACAGTGATGGCACTTCCTAATATGGGAATAAAGGCGAAAAATGCCATCCAGGCGCCTCTTTTCTTCACCCATGCAGAGGCCTTGTTGAGTTTTTCTTTTTTCACATGGCAGTATTTCTCAATCCATTCCATCTTTCCTAAATGCCCCATCCAGTAGCAGGTCATGCCGCCAGCCACATTTCCGGCAAGAGCCGACCATAGGCATAGCCATGGATCGAGGTGCAGCGGGCCCACGCACATTACTAAAATAGCTTCGGAGCTGAGGGGAATAACGCTTCCGGCGATAAAAGAACCGATAAATAGTCCCCAATATCCCCATTGTACAAAAAAATCTACAAAGGCATCCATTGCGTTGTATTGCTTGATGGCATTCTTATTTGGCAAGTTTGGTTTTGCCGTCTAACGTCACTTTCTTTT
>DLLC01000044.1:17026-17196 GCA_002476625.1 Porphyromonadaceae bacterium UBA7572
AGAGCAGCCCCAATGCTTTCTTGAAGTCTTTTTTAGAGCAGTGGAATGTGGTCATGATGTCTTCAGGGGAGCTCTTGTCGTTAAGCTCCATTTCACCGTTGTGTGCCTTGAGGTAGCTGAAAATCTGCTCGCCAAGGTTGTCGACGCGCAGTTTTTCAATCTGCTCAAGC
>DLLC01000044.1:17224-31223 GCA_002476625.1 Porphyromonadaceae bacterium UBA7572
ATCTGCTCAAGCGTGACGTCGATTTTTCCGTCGTCGCGCACCTGCTTGATAAAGGCTGTGTGGCGCTCGCCAATATTGATGTCGGTGTAAATCTCGTTGCTGTATAGAAGTCCCCAAAACAGATTGTCAACAATCACTTTGTAGCCCAGTTCGGTGCGCTGCACCACCAGTACATCCACTTTCTGGCGATGACGAAAGCGGGGGATTTTGCAGTCGAGAAACTTTCCCAGTTTTGCCGAGGCCACAATACGGCCAGAATTGTCGTCGATATACACATATACTATATAGCTGCGACCAGGCTGCATTCGCACACGCTGTTCGCGGAAAGGCACAAGCAATTCCTTGTTGGCCAATCCCCAATCGAGAAACGCACCCACTTGGTTCACTTGGTTCACGCGCATAAGGGCAAATTCACCCACCACTGCGTGTGGTGTTTCGGTAGTGGCGACCGGACGGTTTTCAGAATCGTGGTAAACGAAGACGTGAATATCGTCGCCAATTTTCTCTTCTCCTGTGAGATAGCGTTTAGGGAGTAGCACCTCATTGTTTTCTTCGTCGGCAAGGTATAAGCCAAAGTCAACAAAGCGGTTCACCTTTAAATTATTGTATGTGCCAATTTTTATCATTTGCGATGTGCTTTGAATGCTGTTTCTTGATGTATTGTGTTGTAATATACAAAGGTAGCCATTTCCGCTTAATCACACAAGCGCTCCATGTCATATGTCCAAACCTCCTGGCGTTATTAGCAGCTGTCTGTCGCTATTATCACTATATTATATGGTGTGGTGGAGCACAAGACAGGTGGCTTTTTCTCCATAATGATGGAATTAAATACATCAATCACTTTTTTAATCAAAAAAAATGCTTAAATTTGTATGTTACATCGCAAGATGGCAACAGTAATATCAACGTCAAAACTTAAACAAATTAGAGTTATGAAGAAGCACAATTTTTATGCAGGACCTTCAATTATGAGTCAATACACCATTGACCACACTATTGAGGCAATTCGCGATTTCGCAGGTACAGGACTTTCTATTCTTGAGATTTCTCACCGCAGTAAAGAATTTGTGGCTGTGATGGACGAGGCTCAAGCACTCTTCAAAGAGTTGCTCGATATACCAGAGGGCTATGAAGTGCTTTTTTTGGGTGGCGGAGCAAGCACACAGTTCTGCATGGTGCCCTACAACTTGCTGAAGACCAAAGCGGCATACGTTGATTCCGGCACATGGGCACATAAAGCCATCAAGGAGGCTAAATTGTTTGGCGATGTTGAAGTGGTGGCTTCAAGCGAGGAGGTCAACTACACCCACTATCCAAAGATTGAGAATGTTCCCACCGATGTGGACTATCTGCATATTACCACTAACAACACGATTTATGGCACAGAGCTTCGTGTTGACCCCGATGTGCCTGTGCGTATGGTGGCAGATATGTCGAGCGATATATTCACACGCCCTATTGATGTCTCAAAATACGATGTCATCTATGGTGGCGCTCAGAAGAACGTGTCGCCAGCAGGTGTCACTTTCGTGATTGTGAGAACTGATGCCCTCGGCAAAATGACACGCCCAATCCCAACGATGCTCAACTATGAAACTCATGTGAAAAAGGGCTCTATGTTCAACACTCCGCCAGTGCTTCCTATCTACAGTGCGCTGCAAACACTGAAATGGTATAAATCGCTTGGAGGCGTAAAGGTGCTTCAGAAGATGGATGAGGAAAAGGCCGCTGTCCTCTACGATGCTATCGACTCAAGTAAGATGTTTGTGGGCACAGTGAGCGAAGAGAGCCGTTCCATTATGAACGTATGCTTTGTGATGAAGCCTGAATATAAAGACTTGGAGAAAGACTTTATTGACTTTGCCTCAACTAAAGGCATCGTAGGCATCAAGGGACACCGATCTGTGGGTGGTTTCCGCGCTTCGCTCTATAATGCACTTCCACTTGAGAGTGTGAAGGTGCTTGTGGAGGCTATGAAGGAATTTGAGAACAAGTAACAAAATAAAACGCATTAGGTTATGAAAATTTTGGTTGCAACAAGCAAGCCATTTGCTCCAGCGGCAGTAAGTGGCATCAAGGACGTTCTTGAGGCCGAGGGTCATGAGATGGTGCTTGTGGAAAAAGGTACAAAGGAAGACATGATTAAGGCCATAGCAGGCTGTGCTGGTCTTATCGTGAGAAGCGACATCGTGGATAAGGAAGTGATGGATGCCGCTAACGACTTGAAAGTGGTGGTGAGAGCCGGCGCTGGCTATGACAACATTGACCTTTCCGAGGCTACGGCACAAGGCATATGCGTGATGAACACTCCGGGGCAAAACAGCAACGCTGTGGCAGAATTAGTGTTTGGTTTGCTTCTTACCTTGATTCGCAATCGCTATAATGGCACAAGCGGCACCGAACTGAAAGGTAAAACACTTGGCATTCATGCCTATGGCCAAGTGGGCCGTAATGTGGCACGCATTGCCAAAGGATTTGATATGAAGGTGAGCGCGCTTGACCCATGGGTGAAGGACGAGGACATGCTTGCAGATGGTGTGACACCTGTTCACAGCGTGCGAGACCTTTATGAGAACAACCAGTATGTGAGCCTTCACATACCTGCAACCGCCGACACAAAGAAGTCGGTGGGAAAAGCCCTTATCGAACTTCTGCCAAAAGATGGAGTACTGATTAACACTGCACGCAAGGAAGTGATTGACGAAGAAAGCCTTGCAGAAGCTCTTGCAGCCCGTGACGATGTGCGCTATGTGGCAGATGTGAAGCCTGACATCGCTGCCAAACTTGAAGCGCAATACCCCGACAGAGTGTTGTTCACCCCTAAGAAAATGGGTGCGCAAACGGCTGAGGCCAACATCAACGCTGGCCTTGCAGCCGCCACACAAGTGGCCAAGTTTCTGAAAGATGGCTGGAACCGCTTTCAGGTGAACAAATAGGATTAGTGGGCTGAAAACTCAGACGTGTGTAGCACGCGCATGTTTGCTAACATACAATGATATTAGCAGAGGTTCTTCTCAATGGAGGAAAGCCTCTGCTTTTTGCTTGTCCCGAAAGTTGTGGAGGTGTGGAGTATAGGTGGGGTTAGTCGTGGAATGCGTCGTCTTGATTGATTTCGCTATTGAGCAGAAGTATGTCGTCAGCATCCTCGAGCACGTCATTACTGTCGAACTGTCCGTCTTCATACATGATTCTACTCACGCATGATGATGAGGTGAACAACAGAAACATTGTGCAAAGAAATATAAGTAGGTGGCGCAGGCGCATATTTGTCTTGATTTAATTATACAAATGTAGCAACAATTCCCCACATTTTACAAATTTATTCTTAGAAAAGAGAAAAAAAGGAAAAACGAGAAGTGGAAATGTGTGATTTAAGGTATTTAGGGCAAAAGAACGCAATTGCTGATGCGGATTACGCTATTTCTTTTTTTTGCGTCTTTTTGATTGTGCGCTTCGGAGCCTTGTGGCTTTATTCTCATATTCTTCAGCCTTGTCGGTCAACCTCACCTTTCTGCAAATTTGTGCTAAGGCCTCATAGGGCTGCGGGGCATCTTTATTGTCTTTTGCAGCTTTTAAGTAGCTTTTGAGTGCTTTAGGGGTTTCATTGATGTCGGTGTAGAGCTGGCCAAGTGCCATGTGCGCTTCGTAAGAATTTGGCGCAGTTTTTAGCGCTTCTTGGTAGAGTTTCTCAGCGCTGTCCACTTCTCCAGAAGTGTAGAGTAGATGTGCTTTACCTATGTAAGCCGGGGTGTAGGAAGGGCAGATGTGAATAGCTTTGTCGAAATTGGCGATGGCTGATTTGTAGGAGATCTCGTCAAGCGTTTTGCTCTTTGCCCCGTAGGGAACATCGTCGTCATTGGCCAAATTGCCATAGCCGAGCGATTGTTTGCCCATTTCTGTGTATTCTTCAGCGAGTTGGCGTAGTAGCTGGCTTTGTGCGTCGATAGCGTTCTCAAGTGTGTGTATTCGCTTTTGAAGACCACTGAAATGGTAGAGTTTTTGTGCCACGAGGCGGTGTACGGCTGGAGATCTGGTGACATCGTTGATGCTCATGGCCTCTGTGAAGCATTCCACGCATTCTGAAAACTCGAAGTGGTCGAAGGCGTGGACTGATTTACGGTAAAGAGAAGCCGCCTTTTCCTGTCGCAGTGCATTTTCAATGAGCAACTGATTGTTGAAATTGTGGCTAAACTGCACTACGGCAGTGCTGACAATGATGTCGCGTTCTCTTATAGGATGGAGCAAGGTAATGCCATCGAGCGATGTGCATCGAGAGAGTGCCACGTATGTTTGCCCAGAGGAGAAAGCTCCGCCACCAAAATCAATAACCACATTGTTGAAAGTGAGTCCCTGGCTCTTGTGCACAGTGATGGCCCATGCAGGCTTGATGGGGAATTGCGAAAATGTGCCCAGCACTTGTTCGATTATTTTTTTCTCCTTCTCGTCGTAGGAATACTGAATATTTTCCCACGTTTCTTTTTCAAGCTGATGAATGCTGCCATTCTCCAGTTCCACTTTCAGTATGTCGTCACTTACCTCACATACTTTAGCAAGCGTTCCGTTCACCCATCTGTTTTCTTTGTCGTTACGAATGAAAATCACCTGTGCGCCCTGCTTCAGAACAAGTTCTTTGCTGGTGGGCAACTCATTTTCTGGAAATTGGTCAGTGATTTCGCCCATAAAAGTGTATTCTGGTGTGGTAAGAGCTCGCATATGCTCATCATTGATGGCATCCACCGCATCACGCCGCATGGCCAGTGTGATGACAAACTCTCCTTCCTTCTCCTTGAAGTCTGGCTTGTAGCGTAAGTTGAGCTGGTAGATGTCGTTTTGCGTGGCATGGTTGAGCCGCACACGGTCGAGCAGCGAGAGGAATGTGCTGTCGTTTTGTTGGCGATACACTTTTCTGAGCTCTATAGGCACAAGGCCGAGGTCGCCAAACACGCGGGCGTTGAAAAAATAGAACTGCCTGTAGAACCGTGAAAGAATTTCACGCATATCACGAGTGACCACTGGCTCCAGTTGAAACACATCGCCCACAAATAGCAGTTGCTTTCCGCCGAAAGGCTCGCGCATATTGTTGGAATAGATGCGAAGCACCTTGTCTATGAAGTCGATGATGTCGGCGCGCACCATTGATATCTCGTCGATGATGATAAGTTCCAGTTCCTTGATAACCTTCACTTTGTCCTTATTGTACCGGAGCGTTTTCCGTATTCTTAGAGGGGTGTACTCTGGGTCATCGGGAAGTAGAGGCTTGAATGGAATTTTGAAGAAAGAGTGCAGCGTCTGCCCGCCCACATTCACGGCGGAGATGCCAGTGGGGGCGAGAACCACGTTTTTTTTATGGATATTTTGACGAATATATTTGAGAAATGTACTTTTACCGGCACCAGCTTTACCAGTAAGGAACACTGATGTGGTGGTGTTTTTCAGCAGATTCCATGCGCATTGAAATTCGGGGTTGTCAAGGTCGATATTTACAGGAGAGGAGTCGTTGTTCATTCGTGTGTGATGCTATTTAGTTTTCAAAATTACAAAAAAGATTTTCATCAACCAAAGTCGGCTGCTCAAAACTATGGGCAGCCGACTAAGTGAAGAAAAAATGAACTTATATTTATAGTTCAAGAAGTTTTGTTAGAAGCGGAATCCGAGGGTGACGGTGGCACGGTTGTTGTTGTCTGTGACTGTGCTGTAAACGCTAGGCTCAATCATGCCATTCCCGTAAGGAAGAGGGGAAAAGGCATTGTATTGACTTTTGCGCTGCTTGTGCACATAGGCAAGGTCGCAGTAAAAACTCTTAAAGTGGTAACCGATGCCGGCGGTGATGTATTCAATGTCGTTGTTAAACTCGTAAGTAGGGTTGCTATTCACGGTTACAACTTGCGTCTGGTTGTTTTTGACGGATTCAGCCACAGGCGATTTTTCCAAAGAATAGCCAGCGCGTAAGCTCCAGTTGGGGGTGATGCGGTATTCTGCGCCCACACGGAAAATGTGTGATGCTTTGGTGTAGCTTTTGATGTTGTTGGTGGTGCTGACGTATTCTTCACCGTTGTCATCGCATACTCGAATTGATTGCGCGTCCACGTATTCATAGTCAAAGCTGACGATGGCCGACTTTGCAAGTACAGCTGCCACACTGCCAATGAAGCGCCAAGGGGTTTTTAGGGTGTAGCGCATCACATCGTAGTATCCTTTTTCGCCCGACTCGTTGGTGCCGTGGTAGGCATTGTCGTCAGAGATTTTCATCTCGAAAGCAGCCTGGCTTTTGTAGCTGTCCTTTAAGTCGTAGTAGGTGGGTGTGTGGAAAGCGAAGCCCAGGCGAAGTTCATTCACAGGTTTCACTATTACACCGAGCTTGAAGTTATAGCCAGTGCCAGCGGTGTGGAGATAGTTCTCGAAGCCGAAATCAGCAGTTCCCACTTCAATGTTACCCTTGTTCTTAATATTGGCGATATAGGCATTCTGAAGCGACTCGCCATAATATTGGTAGCAGTCGTAGGTGAAGTCCACGATACCGACACCAATACCCCAGTACACTTTATTGAGAATATTTCCGCCTAAATTCACGCTATATTCATCTTTGTGGCCTTTCTGCTCCACTTCAAATTCGTTATACCCCGTAGTGCCATTGCCATACAGGCCCTGCCACTGCTTGTTATTATTGTTGATGAGGTAGCTATTGTAGGCCAGAATACTTGCCCATGGCGCATTAGTGTCGTAGTAGGGATTCTTGCTGTCGGATTGCGATAAGTCATCGGGAGTCCATGTTCCCGTGTTTGCCGCTATATAGTTAGTGATAGAGGTAGGTGCCCCCCAATTAGCCCCTCTGTAATGGCGACTAAAGTCCATTTTCCGGCTATAGCTGAAGCCCACGTTTAAGTTAGGCATAATGTCGTTGTTGAGTTTGATAGCTCCCACATAGCCTATCGACTGCACGTTGAAATTTGTTTTGTTGTCCTTGTAAGATGGTGTCTCGCTATTGTTGAAATCGAGGCCAAAAGTGGCATTTGCGTCGCTGCTTCTGTACACGCCCACGCCCGCGGGGTTTTGGTTAAGTGTGGATATGTCGCCACCGAGTGCGCCAAATGCACCAGCCATCGACTGGAAACGGGATGTGCCTCGAAGTTCGGTTTGCGACATCTGCAAGGCATCGAATGTTTCTTGTGCGCTCATCGCCATTGGTAATGCGCAAGCCATCAGACCAAGATATATTTTTTTCATTACTGTAGTCTATTTTTTTGAAGTTTTATATGAGTTGTCTATAAGAATGATGCGGATAAATTAGAGTTTCGTTTTGGATTAGCGTCTGTGCCCACCTCCGCCTGAGAATCCACCACCGGAACGGCCTCCTGAGAATCCTCCGCCAGAGAAGCTACCGCTGCCTCCACCCCAGCTTGATGATGAAGACGAACGCTCAAAGCTGCGTGAGGTGGAACGACTTTCGTAAGAGGAGCGTGAAGGCTGCTGGGTGGCGTAGCCCGGACGGCTTTGACCGAAGGTGCTATTATTGACGGTGGAGGATGGCCTACGGCTGTAGCTGGTAACAGCTCCGGATCCCACATTGCCTACAGCATAGCCAGGACGACCGCCCGACACGTTGGTAGAGCTATAGCGGCCGTTCCCACTATAACTGGCCGATGATGACGGACGGCGTGAGCCCACGCTTGTGCTGCCACCATTGGAGGTGTAGTAGTTAGGGCGGCGGCCACCGCTCACGTTTGTGCCGCTGTATGATGCTCCTGCGCCTGGACGACGGCCATTGCCTGCGTAATATCCATGTCCCCATCCAGGGCCTCCCCAAGGATGTGATGGACGGAACCAAGAGTCATGCCAAGGATGGTGCCAAGCCCAGTCTGAACCGAACCAAGGGTCGCACCATGAATGGCGCCAAGCCCAATTTGAACCAAACCAGGGGTCGTACCATGTGCTGTACCAAGGGCTGCTCCAGCTCCAGCTCCAACTCCAACTTGGTCCATACCAAGAGGCATACCAGGGGTCGGCAATCACTCCCCAACCCCAATCATAGGTGGGGAAAGTGCTGCCCACCACGATGTTCACGGTTGGGGTGGTGTCGTAGTATAGAGTGATGAGTTCGTCGTCACCCGAACCACTCACCACATTGGGGTCGTAGAATCGCTCAATACGCTCGGTGTTGGCGAATTTGCCGCCTTCTATAAAGGCGGAGTCGCTACTGGAAGAATCGGCCATTGCGCTTCTGCTGTATGCGCCTCTGCGGTTATATTCATCGTCGCTTCTTGCTGCCGAAGAACCGGAGTTAGCGGGAATGCGATAGCGGCGTGGCGTTATGTTTGCGCCACTTCTTGATTGAGAAGTTCTTACAGGGGTGGTAATGACTTTCTCTGTGGGTTTGGAAGATTCACTACCATCGTAATAGATGTCGTCGAAGTCCTGGGCCTGTGCGAGCATGCCAAGGCCAAGTAGCCCAACTCCTAATAAAGCAGTTAATCTGTAACACATAATAATATAATGTTTTAAATGTAGTTCGTATTTTTAATTTTTGGGTTTTAGACTTGTCCAATTGTCCGAAGTTTAAAAAATTTATGCTAATTTACTGATAAAAATCAGAAATTGGTGAAACCATCGTGTTAAAAACGTGGAATTTAAGCATTTTTTAGAAGGCATAGCGCTATATGGAATTGTTTTTATGTGCAGGTGTGTGAGAGTTCTCGCTTAAGGTGGAGAAAAGCGGTGTAATGGACTTGCGAAGTTAGATGGCGTTTGTGAATAGGAAAATGTCAATTTGCTATGGTAAAGTATGATTTTTTGAAATTTTCAGAAAAATATTCACTTAAAAGTATTGCCATATTGAAAATTTGGTATATATTTGCCATGTCGTTAGCAGAAAAGGCTTATGGCAAATACTCTGAGATAATAAACAACAACTATTAACAATAACTTAAAAAATATCTATCATGAATGTTGATAAGATTTTAGCTAATCTCGAGGCAAAACATCCTGGTGAAAAGGAATATTTGCAGGCTGTGCGTGAAGTTCTCTTAACCGTGCAAGACGAGTATAACAAGCACCCCGAATTTGAAAAGGCAAAAATCATTGAACGTATGGTTGAGCCTGACCGTATTCTCACATTCCGTGTGACATGGGTAGATGACAAGGGTGAAGTTCAGAATAACATTGGCTATCGCGTTCAGTTCAACAATGCTATTGGCCCGTACAAGGGCGGTATTCGTTTCCATGCCTCTGTTAACCTCTCTATCTTGAAGTTCCTTGGCTTTGAGCAAACATTTAAGAATGCGCTTACCACGCTTCCTATGGGTGGTGCAAAGGGTGGTTCAGACTTTAGCCCACGTGGAAAGAGCGATGCAGAGATTATGCGTTTCTGCCAGGCGTTTATGATAGAGCTGTGGCGTAACATTGGCCCTGACATGGATGTGCCAGCCGGTGATATCGGCGTTGGTGGCCGTGAAGTGGGCTATCTCTTTGGCATGTACAAGAAGCTCACTCGTGAACACACCGGTACTCTTACAGGCAAGGGCTTTGAGTTTGGCGGTAGCCGCATTCGCCCTGAAGCCACAGGCTATGGTGCTTGCTATTATGTGCAGAGCATGCTGAAAGACCTTGGCACAGACTTCAAGGGTAAGACTGTGGCAGTTTCGGGCTTCGGTAATGTGGCATGGGGTGCAGTGTCGAAAGCTACACAGCTTGGTGCTAAAGTGGTTACAATTTCTGGCCCTGACGGCTATATCTACGATCCAGATGGCATCAATACTCCTGACAAGATTGAAACAATGCTTGAACTTCGTGCATCGGGCAACGACGTGTGCGCGCCATACGCAGAGAAATATCCAAACGCTAAGTTCTTCGCTGGCAAAAAGCCATGGGAGCAGAAAGTGGACATCGCAATGCCTTGCGCCACTCAGAACGAAGTGAGCAAAGCTGACGCTGAAATGCTTCGCGACAACAAGGTGCTTCTTGTGGCAGAAGTTTCTAACATGGGCTGTACGGCCGAAGCTATTGATGTGTTCTTGGCCAACAAGATGGTTTACGCACCAGGTAAGGCTGTGAATGCAGGTGGTGTGGCTACTTCTGGACTTGAAATGACTCAGAACGCTCAGCACATCTACTGGAGCGCAGAAGAAGTGGATAAGAACCTTCACAGAATTATGAAGGATATCTATGACCAATGCGTGAAGTATGGTAAGGAAGAAGATGGCTATATGAACTATATGAAGGGCGCCAACATAGCTGGCTTTATGAAAGTGGCTCACGCTATGATGGGACAAGGCGTTATCTAATTAATCCACGTCCACAAGAAATAATATGATATAGAAATGCGGCACTTCGCTCTTATGCGTTAAGTGCCGCATTTCTTGTGTAATATAACACGCTCTCATTAGGAAAATCGTGTGGCGGCATTGAACGTTAATAGTTGTAATTGATTAATGGCGTGATGATTGGATGTTTGAAAATAGGAGGGGGAGAGCGCGATGATGCATATGGAGATGGGAATGAAAAAGCCACGAGGCATATTTTGCTTCGTGGCTTTTCTATGATTACTGTTTGATATATTTATATATTATCAAATCCTCTATTTAGAAGTCGAGCCCATCTTTTTCCTTGGCCAGGTTGCGGTAATAAATTTTTCCGTCCTTAAACTCCTGTGTAGCAATGAGGGTTGGCTTAGGAAGTTTTTCATAATAGCGGGAAATTTCGATTTGTTCGCGGTTCTCGGAGATTTCCTCCAAGTTGTCGCTCATCGAAGCGAACTCTTGAAGTTTCTTTTCCAGATCGCTTTTCATTTCTGCCGCTATTTGATTTGCACGTTTGCTGATAATAGTAACACTCTCATAGATGTTGCCAGTGGGTTTAGCGAGCTCAATGAGGTCGTTTACAGTAGTTGTCTGCGGTGCGTTAGTCTTTTTGTAATCCATTTTAATTGAATCTTATATTGAATTGTTGCTTATTTGTCGTTGTTCACATGCTTGCTTGCAATCTTGAATATGTTGTCGGCCTCCTTGCGGTTTTGGCTGTCGGGGTAGTCGTTGATGAATGAGTAATATTCATCAATTACAGTGTTGAAACGTTCTTCCTTTTTCTCATCCACGCTTTCGCTGGCTTCGTTGAAGCGTGCTTTGAGTATAAGGAATTCAAGTTGCTCTTTGTATTTGCTGTAAGGATAGTCTTTAATTGCGTTTTTTGCGGTAATCACGCAACTCTCGTAGTTGTTGCCCATATAATTGCCGAGGTTGAAGTAGAGAGTGGCGTTTTGTAGCTGCTTGAGCACGAGTTTGTCTTGAAGCTCGAAAATCGCATTTTGTGCAATCGACACCTTGTCGCTCTTGGGAAAATAGTCGAGAAAGGCTTGAAGTTCCTCGATAGCCTTCATCGTTTCGCTTTGGTCGAGCTGGGGATCAGGAGAGTCAAGGTAATACCCGTAGCCCGCATAGAAGCGTGCCAGCTCGGTGTACTGCCCTTTAGGATATTGGGTGTAGTACTGCTTGAAGTAGGAGCCAGAGTTGAGGTAGTCCTTGTTCTCATAGTAGCTCAATCCCAGTAGGTAGAGCGCTTCCTCTGCTTTTGGCGTGCCACGAAACACGGTGTGAACATCTTCCAGCAGTGTGTAGGCTTGGGTGTATTTCTTTTGCTCAAACGCTTTTTTGGCGAACTCGAATTTGTAATTATAGTCGGTGCTTTTAAGCGCTTTGTTGTATTCGCCACAACTTGTGAGCAGTGCTGCCGCACATAATATTGTGATTATTTTACCAGTCATCAACCTTTATAAAAATGCGTTTTTGTTCTAAACTGCAAAATTACTCATTATTTGCAAGAAAACAAGCAAGAGAACTTAAAAAACTGCTAAAAATGCCAGTCGAATACGTAAACAATACTTAAATCAACAAAATTACGCCCTTTTTTATTACATTTGCGAAGAAAATGAAAGACAAACGAAGAGAAATAGAGCTACTTGCACCTGCGCGTGATGCGGCAATTGCCATCGAGGCCATATTGCATGGCGCTGATGCCGTTTATATAGGACCAGAAAGCCATGGTGCCCGCACTTCGGCGGGAAACTCCACTGCCGACATTGCCCGTGTGGCCGACATTGCCCACCAGTATGGGGCGCGAGTTTACGCTACCGTCAATACCCTCGTGTATGATTATGAGATACCTGCCGTGGAAAGGCTCATTTCAGACCTGTATGCTGCGGGAGTGGATGCTTTGATTGTGCAGGATCTGGGCATTCTTCGGATGAATATTCCGCCTATTGCGCTGCATGCGAGCACCCAGTGTGACTTGCGCAACTCCGACAAAGCGAAATTCTTGGTGCAGATGGGGTTTTCTCAATTGGTGATGGCAAGAGAACTTTCGTTGAAAGAAATTTCTGAGATTCATGCGGCGGTCCCCGACACTCCGCTTGAGGCCTTTGTGCATGGAGCTTTGTGCGTGAGCTATAGCGGGCGATGCCAAGTGAGCCAATGCTTGAAGGGGAGGAGCGCTAACAGAGGGGAGTGCGCTCAAATTTGTCGGTTGCCTTTCGATTTGCTTGATGCAGACGGCAAAGTGCTGATGAGCAGTAAGCACTTGCTTTCTCTTCGCGACTATAATGCGAGCAATCATCTTGAGGAGATGCTTGAAGCGGGTGTGTCGTCGTTAAAAATTGAGGGACGGCTAAAGGACGGAAACTATGTGAAGAATGTGGTGGCTTACTATCGTAAGGCTCTTGATGAAGTGATATCGCGTCGCTCCGACAGATATGTGAGGTCGTCGTACGGGAAATCTGACATTTCCTTCACGCCACAGCTTTCAAAAAGTTTTAACCGTTCGTTCACGTCATATTTCCTGACAGAGCGCCACCCCAAAAACGGTCACTCAATGGCTTCGCTCAACACTCCTAAATCGCTTGGCGAGCCTATCGGGAAAGTGCTTTATGCAAGGGGCAAGACTGTGCGAATTTCCACGGCGACTGCCATTTCCAACGGTGATGGCCTTAGCTATTTTGACCAGCGAGGCGAATATAGGGGATTTCGGGTGAATAAGGCTGATGGCTCTGACTTGGTTTTGAAAGACTCCGTTTCAATTCCTGCGGGAACAATGGTTTACAGAACTTTCGACAAAGCTTTTGACGACACCCTCAACGGAACAACGGCAGAACGCAAGGTGGCGGTTGATGCCAGGTTGTGGTGGGCACATGGCGAGCTGTGTCTTCAGATGAGCGATGAGAGAGGCAATCTCGTGGTGCAGACGATTGACTGCCTGGAATTAGATATGGCTAAAGGCGACCAAAGCAAGCAGCAAATGCAGGTTATTTCCAAGTTGGGTGGTACGATATATCGTTTGGAAAATGCGGCGTTGATGCCCAGCAAGTTTATTCCGTCGTCGATTTTGGCGAAATTGAGAAGAAAGGCTGTTGAGGCTCTTGACAGTGCGCAGCGTATCACTTTTAAACGCCCCCTGCGCTTGCCCGAACAAACCGATGCACCTACATTTTCAAAGCATCTAACTTATAGCGACAACGTGGCAAACCATTTGGCCCGGCAAGTGTATGAGAGCCATGGCGCCGAAACCATAGACCCCGCGCTTGAATGCGAGATGCCAAGCACCATACCATCTGTGATGCACACGCGCTACTGCATTCGTCGGGAGCTTGGGGCGTGTAAAAAGCAAAAAGGGGGCAAGACTCTCCCAGAAAAGCTGTTTTTGCGAACAGGTGCTAATGTGCTGGAGGTGCATTTTGATTGTGCGAATTGCGAAATGCACATCACGGTGAAGAAAAATGCCGGAAAGGATTGAACTCTTACACAAAAAAGGAAAACAGATATTTTTCTGCAAGATAATTTATTATGTGATTTTAAATCAATTTATGTTACTTTTGCGAAACAAACTTAATATTTAACCACTTAAAATTAACTCTTATGACGAATTTTACGAAGAAAATCTTCGCCATGTTGCTGATGCTGACACTGAGTGTAGCGGCATTTGCAGAGGTGAAGACATGGTCCCATGTGTGGAACAC
>DLLC01000039.1:0-8629 GCA_002476625.1 Porphyromonadaceae bacterium UBA7572
AGTTTTACCGGACAGCAATAAATAGGAAGTTATCTTTCAGTGTTAGGAGGTGGTGATAGCAATATAAATCCAATTGTTAGATATAATTGTGGTTATATGACTGGACTAAAAAACGTAAGAGCCGTTGTTCATTCTTTGAATAGAGATAAAAATGGTGTTATAATAGAGCCATTGAGAGTGGTTACACATAGTATGGGAGCTGCTTTTGGAAAAGGTTTTATTCAGGCTATAATCGACTTCGCTACAAAGAACAAAGAGTTATTAAAAGACTTAAAAATTAGCGAGTATGACTTTGCCCCTTATCAACCCTACCATCAACAGGCAGTGAATGGAGTCGCCACATTTCAGTATTCTCATAATGATGATTCTGTAGCAGGGGCGGATAGAATTAAAGGTGCTAACTATATGAAACCATCTAATGCTTACGGCGGACATTCAATCAATTCATTTTTAGATGAAATAAAGAGGCTGCCTGAAGGAAACTATCGATATATGAATGGAACATTTGTAAAACAATAAACGGATTTCACAATGTTGAAACATAGGTATAGATTTATTTTGAGATTCCCTTTAGCGGTGTTGCTATCGCTACTGCATGTTTGCATGAGTGCGTATACACCAAGCGTCGCTTCCAATCCACTTGACTTACTGATGCTTTTCACATGTGAAGCATGGTCTGAATTCGCCACTTATTATATAGGAGGCATGGTTATTCAAAGCATTGTCACGGCAATAATAGCATTGTTTGTTCTCAATTGGAAAAGAATTAAAATTTGGCTTGTCTGTTTTGCTGTATGCCTATTGCTGCAAATACATTTTTGCGATTTTTTCATATCATACCAATCACAAATTCTCGATTTTCAATGCATATATGAATTAGAAAATAGAATAGGCATGATGCATTATGTTAATAATGTGATATTCTTTTCTATAGCGCAAATCTTGTTTTTGGCATCATATTTAATCTTATTGAACTTAAGCATCATATTCAAGAAAAAAAAGAAACAGCAAGAGCTTTAGCGTAATTGTGCATATAATATAGGTATAAGTCAACTTCAAAATGCTGATATGAAAAAAACGTTGTTCATAGCCTTGTTGCTGTTGGCCGGCATGCACGCATCGGCTCAAATCCCGGAGGCCGCTAAATGCATGCTCAGCCCCAACACGGCTGCTCTTGGAGAATATGGCGAGGTTCCGGTCTCCATCTTCACGGGCATTCCCCAGATAGAGATTCCCCTCTACACCATAGAGTGTGGCCCGCACACCCTGCCCATCAGCCTCAGCTACCATGCCAGTGGCGTTCGTCCCGACCAGCATCCGGGCTGGACCGGTCTTGGCTGGACCCTGAACGCCGGTGGCTGCATCTCCCGCGTGGTCAAGGACTCTATAGACGAGTACAGCAACCCTGTGGAGTTGCCGTCGTCGGACAGTGGCGAGCGGTTCCAGCGCGACAGGCTTGGACGTTTCTGGTCGGGAATCAATCCGCACACAAGCGACAGCGAACTGTCCTCCGCTATGAAGAACGCCGTGGAAGGCGGTCGTTTCAGCTATGCGGTAGATTACGAGGCCGACGAGTTCCGGTTTGACTTTCTGGGCTACCACGGCAAATTCTACAGCGACAACGGCGAATGGAGAGTCCAGTGTGACAGGGCTGTGCTGATTTCCCCTCTGGAGACGATGGAGTTTGTGGACCCGTACTGCGACCTCCGAATCACTCGCCCCGACGCGGAGGAGTCGGCTCTAAAGACTAACATAGAGAGGTTTGGCCGCTCCCGTGCGATACGGGGGTTCACCTTGACAGCGGAGGACGGGACACGCTACGAGTTCGGCGGCGACCTGGCGGCGATAGAGTACTCGGTCCCTTTTTGGAGCCAGGAGAGCAGCGGGCTCGTGGCCACATCATGGCAGCTGACAAGAATCGTCTACACAGACGGGCGAACCGTCACTTTCAAATATGGCAGAACCGGATTCAACATGCAGTTCGCCACATCAAAATTTGTGACGCTCAACAAAATCATCAGCATAGACTATTCCCATGGCGGCAATGAGTCTGTAATAACAGGTGACCCCATTTACGATGACAGGAACTGCTGTACGGGACAGTTGATCAGGCCCAGCTACCTGTCGTCAATACAGACCGAGGGCACAGAGGTGAGACTTGCGAGAGAGGAGAGCCGGGAGCTTGACTACGACTTGTATGACGTTTTCTGTGACCACTTCAGAGCCGTATATTCCGACCTCTCGGATTTGGACAACATAGGGAAGCCGCACGACATACTGCCTCTGCTGGTGAGCAACTGCGACCCGGATTTTGACTACCAGAGTGTACCCAACTATAGCCTGCTGCAGGAGCGCGCCGACTGTGGGGTGACCGTGGATTTCAAAAAGGAGCTCCACCTCGACTCTCTGCTGTTTGTTAAAATGAGCGGGATGAGCGTGGTCAGCCGGCTTTCGGGCGACACCGTCAGGACATTCTCCTTCAGCTACAACAATGACGCGGGCCCCACAAGCCAGCGCCTGCTCCTCACAAGTGTAGCAGAGGGAGGCGTGGACTGCCGGGGGAGACAATGGGGTTTTGGCTATATCGCTCCAGACAGCCTGCCCCCGTATCTCGCCAACGAGAATGACCACTGGGGCTTCTTCAACGGGAAAAAAGCTGTTTTTAGCCACACTCAAACGTATCACAGGATGCGCGAGCCTGAGCGCGGGTGCATGCAGTACGGGACATTGAACCGCATTGACTATCCCACAGGCGGGCACACCAGGATATATTATGAGCCACACACCTATAGCCAAAAGGTGGCGGTGACCCGCGACTCCTTAATCAACACGGGCGACACCATGGCAGGAGGCCTGCGCGTCAGGAGGACAGAAACCTGGGCGGAGGAAGGAGGCGACACCATAATCCACGACTACATATACGCGAAAGGCTATGTGCCGGGCAAGCCGGCCGCCAACTTGCGCTCCAGCGGGATTCTTGGCGGGGATGTGGGCTATTTCTATGCCAACTATAGGCCAGGGCTGCAGTATCACGTCAGTAAAAGATCCATCATACCCGGCTCTGGCATGGCTTTCAGCTTCTTCAGCTCCCAGTCGATGCTTCCTGGCACAGAGAACGCCTGTGGCTGCCATGTGGGATACAGCGAGGTGGCGGAGGTCACAAACGACGGGGCGTGCACTGTCTACCGTTACACCAACTTCGACGACGGGAACTACGACGAGCTTTGCGACGTCTCGCTCCAAAGCGACGCACACCGCTATACAGAGCCCTACAACGACCGTTCCTTCAGCAGGGGGCTGCTGAAGATGAAAGCGTGCTACGAGAACAAGGATGGCGTGATGAGGTTACGCAGCGTCAACAAGGTGAAGTACGGGCTCGATGACTCCACCTCCAAGAACTTTGTCAGGGCCTTCCGCATCACCGTTCATTTCCCGATGGGGCGAACAGGCGTCAACGATATCGCCTATGCAGAGTGCACAGCCTATCGCCACTACATCTGCACCCCGAGGAAAACCATGGAAACGCTGACGGTTTACGAGGATGGGTCCACCGCCGTTACCGACACGGTGCACTACGCCTATCACGATTTCACAAAGCTTCCTCGCTATGTCGCAAAGCTCTACGGGAATGGCGACAAGGTGTACACACACTACTCCTATATCACAAAAGAGCTGTATCCACAGATGTTCAATAGCCATATTTTCACTCCTTTGGTGGAGACGACAGTAATATGCACAGAAAATGGGGTCACCGACACGACCTCTGTGGTGAGCAACGTGTACAGCGAAAGCGACCGCATCTCACTCCCCCTCACCGTGACGGAGCGAAAAGGCGGCCTCAGGTCAGACGGAAGCGTGACAAGGTACAGCTACGACAAGTACCTCAATCCCGTGGAGGAGACTGTCAATGACGCGTTACACACGGTGTATATCTGGGGCTACTGTGGACAGTATATAGTGGCGGTTATTCGTGGAGCATTGCTTCAGGATGTCCTCTCCGCCTTGAACATTACAGACATCAGCGCTTTTGAAAGCGCACACGAGCCCGACTTTGATGCGCTGGACAGGCTGAGGCTCGACAGCAGACTGGAGAATGCGTCCGTCTCCACCTACCGCTACAGCCCACTGGTAGGAGTCAGAGAGGTCACATTCCCAGACGGAAAAAAAGCGTATTACGACTACGATGGCTTAGAAAGGCTGCGGACCCAAAGAAACCACACGGGCAAGGTGGTGGAGCACTACGACTACAACTATGCGAATGGAAATAAGTAGAGTGGCTTTAGCGCTTGCCATCATGGCGTGCACGGTGGCGGGGTGCCAGCTGGAGACCTTCGCCCAGCGTGTGTGCCGTGCCCGGCGCCAGGCAGAGGCTCATCGGCGTGACCACGGCATACGCCCGCAACGGCACAAGCGCCTCTTACCGCTGCGCCCGCTACTGCGTGGACACCGACGGCCGGCTGCGTAAAGCCGGCCTGTGGCGCTCCGAAGCACTTTCTGTGACCGTCACCACCGATAGCTTGAAGATAGACAGTACAAACTACACCACACTCTCGGTGCGTGACTACTGCGGCAGCTACATCTACAAGAACGACAAGTTGGAGCGCATACTCACCGCTGGCGGCTATATGCAGGACGGGAAGCTGTACTTCTACATCAAGGACTACCAGGCTGGCACGCGCGTGGAGCTGAACCAGCTGAACCAGCCCGTGGTGCAACTCTACTGGGCGGTGACGGCTATCTTTTTAGCTTTGGTGGCCTCTTGGATGCCATCGGTGGATATGCGTGCGCGGTAGATGTAGATGCCACGCTGCACACGGCTGCCACTCGTGTCGGTAAGATCCCAAGTTATGGGGAACGACGTTGCGGAGTCGCTTCGTCCTGTTTGTGTGGCTGTCCACACCAGGCGTCCCATCAGGTCGTAAATGTCGATGCCCACAGTGATGGTGGCATCTGGGCGGTTATGCTTCAAATAGAAGTTGGCGGAGGTGGAAGCCGGGTTTGCATCGCAGTAAACGTCGTAGAGGTCGGGTTTCATGCCGTGCACTACAATGAAATTGATGGTCCGGCTTGATGAGTTGTTGAACACGTCCCACACTTTCAGCTTAGCGGTGTGAGCCCCTGGCTCAAGGTCGGACATCTGATAGTTGATTTCTCCAGCCGAGCCATTTTCGGAGTTGGAGCTGATGGGGGAGAAGTAGGCCGACATATCGTTCACTGTGTTTTCACCGTCGATGCTCAGCGTGATGGCGTGTCCGATTCCGCTTGCCGACAGATTGATTCCGCTTTCGTCGCTCACCCTTGCCATCAGCAACGGCGACTCATTCACGAGGTCACCGTCTTTGAAGTCTTCACTGTTGAGCGCCATCATCTCTATGCTTGGGCCAATGGTGTCGGTCACTTCGGAGTCGTCGTAGCCGAAGATGTAGAACTGGCTGTTCGAGCCCATGGCTTCAAGTGAACCGCCGTTGTATTTGTTGACATCGGTCTTGGAATTGTCGTAAGCGTAAAGATTGATGAGCGAAGGACTGTAGTTGTCGAAAGTGGCGAGGATTTCGGAGGGAACAGTCACTTTGAATGCAAACTGCCCATTTTTCACGGTGTCCACTTTTACTGCCAGCTTGTTCGGACGGTCGAGGTAGGTGTATTCCTCGCCTTCTCCATAGCCGTGTGTGACTACGGATTGTTCGCAGTCGTAAAGTGTGGCGATTACAGGGCCATTGAAATTCACCTTGTTGCCATTGGTGTCGGTCACTCTACCGGTGAATGAGAGTGTTTGCCGTGCCTTAAACTCAGGTTTGCTCGTTTCGCTCAGTGTCTGTCCATTGATGGCATCCACTTTGATTTTTAACGGGGCGTATGCGGGACGCATGGCAGGATCGCCAAAGAGGAAATAGCGCAGATTGTTGTCTTCTTTGCCTAAAGAGGTGGCTCTGCGGTAGGCGTTCTTTCCGAGGCGCAGTATGTCGCCCATGCGATAGGGCAAGCCTTCCGCATCGCGGGCAAAGGAGTAGCGTGCCACACGGTTGTGAAGCTCACCGTTCTGTGGTATGTAAACGAGCCTTGCGGGGCAAATCAGGGCGATGGCGCCGCCTTGCCCGTTGATAAACATACTTTCGCCGCCAGAGCGGTTAATTGCGTCGAACCGGGTGAACTCACATGTGGCGGCATAGAGGATGGGCAGATGGCGGTAGTAGAGTTTGCTGTCGATGTCGGGGTGGGTGAGTTGCCCTTCGCCTGTCCATCCGTTAGGACTTGCGTGGCCTGTGTAGTTCCACCATACGGCACCCTCGTTAAGCGTGTGGAACATCTTGTTGCGTGCATCGGGGTAGGTGCGTCCGGCACCTTGGCTGATGGCGTTGAAAGCATCGAGGTACACACGGTTGAATATAAAATCGGAGCCTCCGTTGCTTTGCGCTATGCTGATGGCTGCTTCAGCTTGCTTCATGTGTATGGCCTGGTTCTCGTCGTCGGCCACGTCGAGCACATTGTTCTTCCACGAGCCATTGTTGGGCGAGGTCACATATTTGATGAGCTTGTCCGCTGTGGTGCGTGCCTCACTCACACTTTTCACGGGAAACCGTCCCACACTGATGTCGAGGTCATAACTTTCGAAAACAGGTCCGGAGTTGTCGGCAAGCACTGCAAACGGATCATCGCTTGAGTAGGAAGTGTTTTCGTCGCTGCTGGTCTCGCTTTGCCATGTGAGTAGCATGGGGTAGGCCACCGCTTTCACAGTGGCGCTAAGCTGTCGGTTGTCGTATGAGCCACCGCCGAAAAGGAGCATGTAGCCCAATTTGTGCCCCTTGCTGTCGGCCCCTCTGTCGTAGAACATCTTGTTCATCATTCTGTAGGCCATGGCATCGGGCGTGCCACTTGAGAACTCGTTGAACACTTGCTTCTGGTCCACCACAAGCACGCGCATCGAGTCGACAGACTCGTGCATAGCAGCAATGCGCTTAGCCTGATCCAGGTATTCTGAAGGCGACACGATAATCATGTCGGGTGTGGCTGCGGAGTGAATGTCTTGGTTGGTGACTTTTTCTTCAAATTTAGGCGATGGGAATGTGGCAGAAGGATTGAATGCCACGTATTCGTGATTGCCGCTGCTCACAGGACTGAAACTTATAGTGCCCCCGTTGCCACTTGCCACGCTAAGCTCGATAGGCTTGTGGGCTGTGGTAACATCCCATACTGTGGTTTCGCCGGTTGTGCCACTCACTTGGTACTGCATGCTTGTGCGTCCGTCGTACTGGCCCCATGCTATGCTGCCGTTGTGTAGGGCGAGATTTCGCTCGTAGTTCACGGCTATGTAGTTGAGGCGTGCCAGATAGACGGTGCCGGAAGGAACGTAGCTCACGGAGAAGGTGAGGTTTTCGCCATTAGATGGCACAAAACTTTTGGTGACATTGCCCAAGGCGTAATGGTTGTGCGCCACATCAAGCACGCCGCCTATGTTGTCGCCGCTCTCGCTGGGAAGGTTGGTGCCGTTTTGCTGGAAAGTGAGCTTTGAGTTGCCTCCCATCGTCTTTGAGGCGAAGCTGGTGAGCACGTTCACTTTTGTGTCTTTTACAAGGCCAGGGAGTGTGAATTTAAATGATTGTGTTTTCGTGTATCTGAAATCCTCTCCAAGGAGTATGCGCCCAGTTTCGCCGGGATTTACCAGTTCCTCCTCGTGGAACAGGCGCTCGGTGAATGTGCTGACAGTGTTGCCGGTGACGCCAGTGCTTGCTTTTTCGATGGCTACATCGGAGTATTTAGGATCGTCGGTCACAAAATAGTAGCCAGCGGTGGCATAAGGATGCTGAACTGGAGTGTATGTGACCGTGCCCGCAACTCCTCTCCAAGTGGTCGGGCCTTGTGCATAGAAGATGATTTTGCTGTCACTTCTAACGATGGGAATTTGCGGCAGGTCGTCGGGGAGGTCCTCTGTGAGTTTTTCCGAGAGGGGAGCTCCGCCGAAGCCGAAGATGTGAAGTTTTGTGATGTCGGAGAAACCCCAATTCTTGGCGTCGGCGCTTGTGATGGCGTGCAGTCCGCTGTCGGTCACCTTAATCTTCACCCACTTTCCGGTGGCGAGCTTAGAGGAGTCGGCGTAATGCTTCTGGGCGAATGCCATTGTTCTTACGCTATTGGTTATTGCCAATGTGAACATGCAGATGAATATTGGCAATTTTTTTAAATTGTGTGAGTATTTTTTATTAGCCATTGATGACTTGTTATAAACCTGAATTGATATTTCGTTATCCTAAAAAAAACGTTGTCAGTGGAAAACTTAAACACTTTCCATGAAATGGATAATTTTATTTTTTTATTAACGACCAGTCTTTTATTTTATTGTGATTCTGCTTGTCATTTTTCCATTATGTGGATTATAAAGGCAATATTATTCAGATTTTTCCTAATTTTGCGGTGAAATTGTTTTTACATTGAAGATGTATTGCTGGTTTGTATGCGAGATAGGAATCTTTCACTTGATATTTTAAGAATTATTGCGTGTATTATGGTGGTGCTGATGCATTCTCCTATACCTTTTAGTGGTGCCAATGGATTAGTCGTCTCATCGGTGAGCTATTTTACTGCCCCATGTATAGGACTTTTTTTTATGGTCAGCGGGGCTCTTCTTTTACCC
>DLLC01000039.1:8676-9041 GCA_002476625.1 Porphyromonadaceae bacterium UBA7572
TTCTTTTACCCCCCCCCCCCTATGCAGGAGCTTCCTCTGGCCGTTGTGCATTTAGCGTAAGGGAATTTGTGCTTAAGCGCCTTCGTCATGTGCTGGCACCCACACTTTTTTGGACAGCTTTTTATTTGTTTGTAAAGACTTGTGAAGGAGAGTATACTATAGGAGAGCTTGTTAAAAATATATTTTCAATTCCTTTTTCAGCGCAAGGTCATGGTGTCCTTTGGTTTATGTACACACTTATAGGCTTGTATCTCGCCACTCCCATATTGGTGCGGTGGTTGCGGTCTGCGACTGAAAAAGAAGTGAGTTGTTACTTGTGTCTTTGGTTTGTCAGTCTTTGTTTCCCAGTGCTACGCTTGTTTCTT
>DLLC01000055.1:0-11733 GCA_002476625.1 Porphyromonadaceae bacterium UBA7572
GTAGCACAGGCTCATCGGAATCCTCACCCCGTCGGCCGACGCAGTGAACAGGTCCACCGGAAACCTCACCGCTCCGGTGGCGAGCGAGGGCTGCGGCGACTCAAAGCGGCGCATCTGCGCCGTGGCAGGCCGAGGCCCAACCACATCGGCATTAAAAGCCGTCACAGCCTCCTGCCCCCACGCCCCCACAAAGCAGCCCCCAGCAACTACCATCGCAATCAATATCCGCAACCACTCCTTCTTCATTTCTTAATCGTTTCTAATCGTTATTAGATTTTTTGGGAGAGAGGGCTTGGGGGGTTAGGGGATGGTGACTTCACCGCAGATGGCGCTGTTGAGGTATTTTTTTACGGTTTCGGACGTGAGACCGAGGCCGAAAAGATACATCAGTTTGGTGATGGCGGCTTCGCTGGTGATGTCGTATCCGCTAATGGCTCCTGCCTGACTGAGGCAGTTGCCGGTTTCGTAGAGCGACTGTTTCACACCGCCATTCACACACTGTGTGACGTTGAGAATGACGATGCCTCGCTCGTTGGCGTCGCTAATGAGCCGGGTGAACCATGGCTCGCTGGGGCTGTTTCCCGCACCGTAGGTTTTGAGCACAATGCCTTTGATTTTAGGCGTGTGGAGCAGGTATTCAAGTGTTTTGGCGGTCATGCCCGGGTTGAGCTCAATAAACATCACATTTGGGTCCATTTCGTAGCGCACTTTCAAGGGACGCTTCGACGGCAGGCGATATAGCGCTTCCTCGTGAAACTGTATGCCTAATCCGATTTTCGCCAGTTCGGGATAGTTGTTGCTGCGGAAGGCGTTGAAGTTGTCGGCGCTCATCTTGGTGCTTCGGTTGCCGCGCCACAGGTAGTTTTCAAACAGAATGGCCACTTCCTGCACCATGGCATTGCCGGCGGCATCGGTGGCAGCCGCCACTTGCAGGGCTGTGATCAGGTTCTCCTCGCCGTCGGTTCGCACCTCACCGATAGGAAGCTGCGACCCAGTGATGATGACAGGCTTACTTAAATTTTCCAGCATAAAACTGAGTGCCGACGCTGTGAACGCCATAGTGTCGGTGCCGTGGAGCACTACGAATCCGTCGTATCTGTCGTAGTTGCTCTCAATGGCGCGTGCTATGTGGCCCCAGTGTGCAGGGCTCATGTTGCTGCTGTCGATAGGCGGCTGAAACTGAATGTTGTCGATGTCGTAGTCGAGCAGCTGTACCTTTGGCACATTTTCCATCAGGTGTGAAAAGTCGAATGGCTGTAGGGTGTGGGCTATCGGATTTTCAATCATGCCGATAGTGCCGCCGGTGTAGATGATCAGAATTTTGGGGCGCTTTGTTTCCATACTTTGCTGAAAATTGGTTTGGCAAAATGATATTTGTCGCTCACAAAGATAATAAAAAATAGAGAAACTCAATCAAGAGCTACTCTATTTTTGCGTATTTATAATGGCAAAATGCCATCCATTACTATAGCCGTGTGCCGTCTTACTTGGTGAAGGCATTGGAGAAGAAGAGCATCTGGTAGTCAATGGCGTTGGTCCAATAAGTCCAATTGTGCGCTCCTGGGCGAATGATGAAGTCATGCGGAATTTTGGCCTCGAGCAGGGCTTTGTGCAAATTGCAGTTCACCTCGTAGAAGAAGTCGGAATAGCCGTCGTCGATGATGATGTTCTGCCCGGGCTTTAGCGCAGGCACAAGGCTGACGACGGTGTGTGTGGCCCACACTTCTTTACTATTCTCGTATTTTCCAAGCCTTTTGTCGATTTTCCATTTGTCGGGAAATTTCGAGATGTCCACGCCACCACTCATGCTGCCGCACGAGCCAAACACGTCGGGGTGGCGGAATGCGTTCCACAGCGCTCCGTGCCCGCCCATGCTCAGCCCGGTGATGGCGCGCATTTTGGGTGAGCGGAATGTGCGGTAGTGCGAGTCGATATATGCCACTAATTCTTTGCTGATAAATGTTTCAAACTGCATCTTGGGGTCGATGGGGGAGTCGAAATACCAGCTGTCCTGCCCGTCGGGGCAAACAATCACCATTCCATACTGTGTGGCTATCTGCTCCATATTTTTCTTGGTGGGCCAGTCGCGGTAGCTGCCGTAAGCGCCGTGTAGCACATACACGGTGGGAAAACTGTCGGTGGGGTTGTGTAAATACTGATTCGGGAGTGTCACCACGGCTTTGATGTCGCGGTCCATCTTCTGGCTCATTACCGAAAGCGTGTCGGTTTGGGTGTTTACCGTCACCACTTGTGAGGCGATTCGCTGTTGTGCGCGCCCCTGGCTCCAGCCATAGGCAAGCATTAGCGTGGCGCATAAAGCTATCAGGGTTTTTCTTGTGATAGTCATAGTGATTTCTTGTGGTTTAAAACATTGTATTTTAAAATGTGAAAAGAGTTATCGCCTTTTGGAGAAAAAGTTGGTCATCAGTGCCGCGCATTCATCGGCGAGCACGCCTCCCTCTATCAGCGTCTTTTTGTGGAACGGGTTCTGGCAAAAAGTGTGATAGCCACGCTTGGGGTCGGCACACCCGTACACAATGCGCGAGATTTGGCTCCAGCCTAAAGCTCCGGCGCACATTAGGCATGGCTCCACCGTCACATACAGTGTGCAGCCAGTGAGGTATTTTCCGCCAAGGAAAGTGGCAGCCGATGTGATGGCTTGCATCTCGGCATGTGCGGTGACATCGGTGAGCGTCTCGGTGAGGTTGTGGCCTCGGGCTATCACACGTCCTCGGCACACGATCACTGCACCAATGGGCACCTCGTCGGCTTCTAAGGCCGCATGGGCCTCTCGTAGCGCCATGCGCATATACTTCACATCGGAGTCGTCGGCTGCGGTAATCATAAGCGCACTTTTGTGGGGTGGTTGCCTACGAGCACCACATACACGCCGCCATCGAGTGTGATCACTTCGTTGCCGTTGGCTGGACGGCGGAAGCAAAGGCGGCCGTACATGTCAAACACTGTGACCATCTGCCCGTTGACGTTGCCGTGAATGTGGATGGCGCCATCGCGGCCATACACGATGGGCATTGCTTGTTCGTCGGTCAAATTCTTCACGCCTGAAGGTGCCACTACCACACGGGTGGCCTCGGCGTCGTTCATCATGTCTGTAGGCACGATAAAATACTCAGTGCTTTCTGCCGTGATGGGCACATAGTAGTAGTCGGCAGCCGTGAGTGCCACCTGCTCGTCGCCCTTGTAGATTTTGTACGCGAGGTTGTTGCCGAGTGCGAATCGCATATAGTGGTCATCGTATTTCTCCACCTCGCCCGACATACTGATCGACACTTCCTGGCTTGGGTAGAGGTTGAAAGTGTTCACATCGCCCCAGACGGCATTGGCGGCATATTTTTTCACCGCGTCGCCGTCTGGCACAATAAGGTCGATGTCGCTTAACCCGATAAATATGGCCCATCCACCGGCTTCAGGCGCTTCGGGCGCTGCGCAGTATATCTCGTAGAGGTTGTGGCAGTTGTTGTAGCCGTAGGCCGCAATCTTCTTGGTGGTGGAGGGCAGCAGCATGGTGTGCAGCGAAGCACACGACTGGAATGCGCCCCAGCCGATGTTCTTCACGCCCTCTGGCACAGCCACATTCACCACCGCTGTGCCGGCGAACAGCATTTTCGGAACGGCTTTCAACTGGAGCGGAAGGGTGACGCTGGTGAGGTCGGTGGCGTAGGCGAATGCGCATTCACCGATAGTGGTTACGGAGTTGGGCACTTGCACTTCGGTGGCTCCTGACTGGAAGAAGGCACTGTCGGCAATGGCGGTGACACGGTAGTTCACTCCGTCGTAGAATACCTGCTCAGGTATGATGAACACACCTTTGTAAGGATTTGCCGAAGCTTTGTCGGCTGGCACACGCGCCACTTTCACAGTGCTCTCGCTGGTGGTGGTGTAGTATAGCTCGCCAGCCTTGAAGGTGCTGGCTTGGGAGCAGACAGCCACCGTGGCCGCCAAAGATAAAATTATGGTTTTAAGTTTCATATTTTATGGTAGAATAAAAAACAATTTTTGGTGATGCTGCACTTTATTCGCGGTAATACACGCGTTTCACGCGTGGTGAAACGCTGGTGAGGATTTCGTAGGGAATCGTGTCGCGCACCTCGCTCAAAGCCTCGATGGGAATATGCTCACCGAAGATTTCCACGGTGTCGCCAATTTGGCATTGGGCGTCGGTCACGTCAATCATCACAGCGTCCATACACACGTTGCCCACCGTGGGGCAGAGCGTGCCGTTCACCCACATGTTGGCGTTTCCGTTGCCAAAGTGGCGGTCGAAGCCATCGGCGTAGCCTATGGTTACGGTGGCGATGCGTGAGGGACGGTTCAGCACACCGTGGCGGCCATAGCCAATGGTGGTGCCTGCTGGCCACTCCTTGATGGAGATGACTACCGAATGAAGCGACGACACGGGCTTGAGCGCATCTTCAGAGTGGTCGGCCATGGTCTTGATGCCATAGAGGCCGATGCCAATGCGCACCATGTCGAACTGCTTTTGTGGGAAGCGGACGATGCCGGTGGTGTTGAGGATATGGCGAAGAATGTAGTGGCTGAATTCGGCTTGAATCAGAGCAGTGCATTCTTCGAAATAGGCGAACTGCTGCATGGTGTAGGCATCTTGCGACGGCTCGTCGGCCACGCAAAGGTGCGAGAACATAGACGCAGGCTTAATCACCTCTTGGCTCTTCAGCAGTGAGATGAGGGCAGGCAACTGCTCTTTCGTGAAGCCCAGGCGGTGCATGCCGGTGTCGATTTTGATATGCACGGGAAATTCGTGTGCTCCATATTTCGCTCCTTCCTTGATGAGCTCCTTGCACTCTTCCACGCTGTAAACCTCGGGCTCAAGGTGATGGGTGAACATGGCTTTGTAGTTGACTACCGATGGATTGAGCACAATGATAGGCATTGTGATGCCGGCCTTGCGCAAGTCCACACCTTCGTCTTGCACTGCCACGGCGAGGTAGTCGCAGCCAGCGTCTTGAAGCGTTTTGGCTATTTCATAGCTGCCCGTGCCGTAGCCGCTGGCCTTCACCATGCCCACAGCCTTGGTCTGTGGCTTCAGGAATGAGCGGAAAAACTTGAAGTTGTGTGCCACGGCGTTGAGGTCGATTTCTTCCACGGTCTGGTGCTGTTTGGCTTCCAGGAGGTCGAGAATCTGGCCGAACTCAAACTCGGGCGCGCCCTTCACCAGTATGGTTTCATCGTCAAAGTCGCCTGCCGACTTCTTGTCGAGGAATTCAGCCACACTTCCGAAGAACTGTGCATTGATGCTTGAGAAGTATCGTCCGTAGTGGCACATGTCGGGGCCGATGCCAATGAGGTGCTTGATGTGCTTGCTCTTCAGCAGCTCGCTCACGCGGATATATAGTTCGTCGGCGCTGAAAGCCTCTGGCATCAGGTCGCTTAAAATCACGGTGTTGTCTTGCGTCGGGTTGCTGCGCCGGATCATGAAGTCGAGCGCGGGTGTGAGTGAGTTGTAGTCGCTGGTGTAGCCGTCGGCTATCACGGTGCAGTTGTTCACGCCCTCTATCACATTGATGCGAGTGCCTACCGGAGTGAGTTCGGCCATGCGCTCAGCAATCACTTCTGGTTTGATGCCTAACACGCACATCACCACCAGGCATGTGGCCACATTCTCCAGGTCGCGGTCGGCGGTGAAAGGTGTGGTGAAGGTGTGCTCTTCACCTTCGTATGTATAAGTGATGCTGCTTTCTTTTGCGCCTTTGTTCACATTCTTTATCAGTACGGCGCAACGTGGACTATCTTTTGTGGACCATGCGTATTCGTGCGCCACGTCCACTTCAAGGAGTGGACGGATGGTGGCAGTCACCAAAGGGTCGTCGGCGCAATACACGATGCTTTCGCAACTGTTGAGAATCTTGGCTTTTTCACGAGCCTTTTCATTCATCGACGCGAACCCTTCGTTGTGCTCGTTGCCGATGTTGGTGATAATGCCGATAGTGGGGCGAATCATAGCTTGCAAGTTGTCCATTTCGCCAGTGGTGGAGATGCCGGCTTCGATGATGGCGAGGGTGGTGTTCTCGTCGATGTCCCACAGCGACAAGGGCACGCCAATTTGTGAATTGTAGCTTCGGGGCGAGCGCACAATCTTGTAGTCGTCGGCCAGCAGCTGGTTGAGCCACTCTTTCACGGTGGTCTTGCCGCGGCTGCCCGTGATGCCTATGATGGGGATGTTGAAACGCCTGCGGTGGCTTGTGGCCAAGGTCTGTAGTGCTTCAAGCGTGTCGGGCACAATCAGAAAATTGGCGTCGCGCATTTCGCGGGTCACATTGTCGATGCGATTGACCACGAAATTTCTTACGCCTTTCTGGTAGAGCGGCGCTATGTAGTTGTGACCGTCGTTGTTGGCGGTCTTAATTGCAAAGAAGATGGTTTCTGCCGGATTGTTGAGCGAGCGAGAGTCGGTGAGCAGCTGGCTCACGGTAGCGTCCTCGTTGCTGATATGGCTGCGTGTGGCGCCCAGCGTGTCGGCTATTTCTACTATAGAGTACTTCATAATAGTGGTTATGAGATTAAATCATTTATTTCTTTAATATGCGTGATGTAGGGGTATTCTTTCACTAAATTGGCTACCACTGCCTTCGTGTCGGCGTTGAACCGCTCAATTGTTTCGCGGTTGGCGGTCATGTGGCGGTGCGTGAGACGCTTCATCACGCGCTCACACCGGGCGATGGCCTGTGAGGAGGCATCGTCGAAGTATGCCGCCTGGAATATTTGCCAAATGTAGGCAATGGCCACCTCGCTCGGATGCACCATGTCGGTGGCATAAAATCTGTAGTCGCGCAAGTCGTCCATCAAAATCTCGTAGGCGGGGAAATAGGATACGAAGCCGCGGTGGGCGCGCCTCACGCTGTCGATGGCCACACGGAGCGTGGCTTTGCTCAGAGAGTTCACCTCCAGCCCGTCGGCGATGTGGCGAATGGGGCTGACCGTGAACAGAATGCGGCACGAGGGGCTGAAATCATGCACCCTCTCCACCATGGCAGAGAGCTCCGTGGTGATTTCGTCCACGCCAGCCATTCGGCGCGTGAAATGGTGCTGCGGCACCTTGTGGCAGTTTGCCACCACCTGACCCGTGTCTTTCAGACGGTAAACCACCGCGGTGCCTAACGTGACGATAAGTGTGTGGCACGATTGAAGATGCCGGTGAGCCTTCTCAATCTGCTCATTCATCAGTGCAAGGGTGGCATCCTTGTCGGGCAATGAGTAGCGAGAGTGGAAATTAAAGCTGTTCCACACGCCGCTGCCCTGAAACAGGTCGATGCCGCGCTCGGGTGAAGCGT
This sequence comes from Porphyromonadaceae bacterium UBA7572, assembly GCA_002476625.1. GTDB lineage: Bacteria > Bacteroidota > Bacteroidia > Bacteroidales > Muribaculaceae > Sodaliphilus. Next base: position 7,311 of record DLLC01000055.1, read on the forward strand.
CGATGATGCGGCACACGCTCGAGGCGATGCTGAACGGGTTGTAGAGCGTGCCAAAGGGGTTGATATTCACATCTATCATAGCCTGGCGCAGTTTGCCGCCAATGTTGTCGCTAAAGCACGAGCCAAGCATCATAAAATGGTCGGAATGATGCATGATGCCCATGTTGTCGGCGATATGTATGGTGGTGCGAAAATCCATAGTTTTTGAATGTTGCGTATGTGATTACAACCTACAAAAATACAACAAAAGCCAACAAGTAGGAAATATTCCCAGTTAAATTTCAAAAAATATGCGATGCTGCATTTTTTTTGGTGGGCGTCGTTTCGTGATGTATTTTTAGGGACGGAATGCTATATGCGTGAACCTAATCTGGCGCTCCAGTAGATGAGGCCGGTCAGGGCGATAACTCCGCCGGCTATGCCGATGTAGGCGATAGAGAATGTGGAGCAGATGATGCCGCCGATGAATGCTCCGCTGCCAATGCCTAAGTTGAATATTCCTGAAAAAATCGACATGGCCACAGATGTGCTTTCGGGTGTGGTGATGAGTATGACGTTGCTCTGCATCGCCACATTGTAGGCGGTGGCGGCTATGCCCCACACGGCAAGCACTGCCATCACGAGCGGCACGCTCCCCGATACGGGGCGCAGCAGGAGCAGACAGAGTGTCATGGCCGCCACTATCACGGTAATAAACCTTTTGCGGTTTTGACTGTAGTATTTGGAAAATGCCACGCTGCCCAGCAGTCCGGCCCCGCCAAACACCATCAGCGCGGCAGTGACTTGGCCATCGGGCATGGCCGACACTTGCTTGAGGAATGGCTCGATGTAGCTGTAGGTGACGTAGTAGGCACCAGAAATGAGGAGGGTGAACAGGTATAGCCCCATGATGCCTTGCTGGCGAAGCAGCCCTGGCAGCTTTTTGGGGGAGAATCCGCCTCCGCTGGGCACTTTTGGCAGGCGCCATGCCAGATAGAGGAATGTGAAGGCTGAGAAGCACCCTATGCTGAAGAAGGTCATTCTCCAGCCCACGTGCAGTCCGATTACACGGCCAAGGGGCATTCCGAGAATCATGGCTATCGAAGATCCTGTCACCACCATGCCGAGTGCCACTGACCGATGGCGGTCGGGGACTATGCGCACAGCTATGATTGATATCACTGACCAGAACACAGAGTGGGCGCATGCCACTCCCACGCGTGAGAGCATAAGCATTGCGTAGCTGGTGGAGGCGAACGACATGAACTGGAACAGTGTGAAGATGCCTATCAGCCATAGCATCAGCCGCTTCATCTCCATCTTTGATGCCAGTAGCATCAGGGGCAGAGACAATATCATCACTGCCCAGGCATACACGGATATGAGCATCCCGGCTGTGGCTTCGGTGAGATTGAAGTCTGTTTTGATGTCGGTGAGCAGCCCAATGGGCACGAACTCGGATGTGTTGAAGATAAAGGTGGCAAATGTCAGCCCTAACAGCGACAGCCAGTCTTTTATCGACATTTTGTTTTCCATTCTGCAGCTGAATTTTAGTCTTGATAAATTTCCGGCTGCAAAATTACAAAAAAGGTGTTAGAAGTTAGAGATTAGAGGTTAGAAATTAGGGGTCAGTGGAGGAGCTCGCCTATTGAGGTGGTGAGGTTGAGCATGAAGGTGGTGGCTCCGGTGTGGGGCTGCGCCAACGCTATGCCGAAGCCTAACGACTTCACTTTCATGCCAGCTCCAAGAGAGAGCCCTGAAAAGAAGTTGCGCTGATATGTGCTCATGTCGGTGCGCACTTTGTAGTTGTAGCCCAGCCCGATATACATGTTGTCGGAGGGGAGGAACTCAAGTCCGAGCACGAGGTGGCGCATGAAGTTTGCCCCGAAGCTGTCTTTCTTCACGAGGTCGCTGTTGGCGTTGTTCTTGTCGCTTGGCTCGTAGTATGGCAGGCTCCATTTGCGCAGGTTGTAGGCGGTGATGGAGAGGCGGAATGGCGAGCTGCCTATTTTTTGCGTGTAGCCGATCTGAATGTCCCATGGCAGGCGGTCTTTTGAGTCGTAGGTGCCATTGAATTTCTTCACCTGTCCGCCAAGGTTCTTTGCCACCACCGACAGCGACAGCTCATTGTCGGGATTGTAGAGATTCACGCCCAAGTCGGCGGCAATGGCTCCCGCTGAGAAGTCGCCGTATTTTGAGTAGAGGTATTTCAGTGTGATGCCACCACGCAGGTTGGTGGTGATGTCGTGCGAGTAGGTGACGTTGAAGTTGATGTCGCTGGCGTTGAATTTGCCCAGCACAGCTCCTTCCGAGTCGGTTTCGGTCATGCTGCCGTAGCCGTAATACTGGAGTCCCACTGCTATGGCGCTATGTTCGGTGAGCCCCTGTCCATAGCGTGCGCCCATAAAATTTGTGGAGCCTATGTATTTCATATAGTTGATTCCCACCTGGTGGTCGAACTCCGGTCCGAGAAGGGCGGGGTTCTGCTCCACAAGGTTGATGTCGTCGTCGATGAGCGATATGTTGTGGCCTCCAAGTCCATACACGTGTGATGAAGGGCTCACACCGAGAAATTGGTAGGCTGTGGTGCCGTCTTGCGCATTAGTCGTGGTGCTTATTGCACCTGCGGCGATGATGCAAATAATAATGATGATATGGCGAAGAAAAGATGTTTTCATACACATTTTAAAAAATAAGAGGGGAGAGTGTAACGCACGCTCTTATCTCTCTATTAGCTTATAAACGTGGTGACTCCTACAAATCGTATATCGTTTTAATTTTTTTTTACAACATTCGGTGAATTTTGCCCTATCTGTAAAAATAAATGAAACATTATTAATCATATTCAAATTTAGCAACACAGATATTGATAATTGCAAAAACGAAATTATATTTGCATCAGTTTTTTGAAGAAAACGGTGTTTCGGCCTATTACGAGGCGCAACTTTTATTTGTATAATTCACTCACAATGATGCGACAAAACAGTCAAGTGTTATTACTCCTTATGTTCTCGGCAATCTTCCTCGCTGTGGTGGAGGCTGAAGGGCAAACTCGCCCTCGCGCCAGCCGGATTGGTGTAGTGAATCCGCTGTCGCCCGAGCATGTCTCTTATCTTGAATTCTATGAGTTTGAGCAAGTGGACGTGCAGCCCTCATTTCCTGGTGGAGAGCGCGGACTTGTGAACTTTGTGAATAAAACTCGAGAGTATCCCTACAATGAATACATGGCGCGCAAGCAAGGCCGGGTGCTGTGCAGCTTCATCATTCTCACCGACGGACAGGTGTCGCATGTGAAAGTGCTGCGCAGTTCGGGATACGAGGCGCTCGACAATGAGGCGGTGCGCGTGATCAAGAAGATGCCGCGGTGGGAAGCCGGCAAGGTCTGGAACACGAAGGTGAATGTGCGGTGCATCCTTCCTATCGCCTTTAGGCTCTAACCAATCATATATAAAATATGCATTCTTTCTTATATGCAGAGTTTTGACGGCTCTGCTATTTTTTTGTCTTAAAGTTGTTGAATTCGTGGAAAAATAGGCCTTATAGCCCTTGTGGACAAGAAATACCATGCAAAATACCACGTTCGTTAGCCACTTGTCTCGCTATCTTTGCGCACACAGAAACATTGGATTGACTGTTTTTTAAATTACTATCAACATATAACCTGTAATAATTTCTATTTATTATGCTGAAAAATTTTTACTCAAGAGCGCTGCCCATTCTGATGGCAACCCTTTTCTTCACTTCGGCTTCTGCCGAATCATTTAAGGTGAATGGTGTGAACTACTCAACGGTGGAATCGTATCCCGGCTATGAGAAAGCGGTGGTGATGACCTCGTGCGACGACACTATCAGCCACTTGAAGATTCCGCAGAGTGTGAATGGCTACACGGTGGTGGGCATCAACAATGGGGCGTGCTATAAGATGACGAAGCTCGCTAAGGTGACGCTGCCTGCCACCATCGGATCAATTTCTGCCAGCGCATTTGCCCAGTGCTCTAATCTCGCTGAAATTAATTTGCCACCTGCTATCAATTTCATAGGCGATGAGGCTTTTGATTATTCGGGGCTCACTTCGGTGGAGTTCACATCCGAAGGAGTGGTGTCGATTCGCCCGAAAGCTTTTCATAGATGCAAAAACCTCAAGTCGGTGAAGTTGCCAAAATTGCTACCTGCTATCAGCAACAGCCTGTTTGAAAATTGCACATCTTTGCAGTCGATAACAATACCCGAAACAGTGACTTCGATAGGCGACGCCGCCTTTTTTAAGTGTATTTAGAGCCTTATAACTAACCATAACTTACTATGACTAACCAAACATAAAGCTTTGATTTTCAATACTCTTTGATTTTTAACACTTTCTGAGTGTTTTTTGGCAGTTACCGATTTTCCACATATTTTTGCAGCGTATTTCTACCGTGGAGAATTTGCGGAGCTTTTATTTTGT
>DLLC01000055.1:11791-12978 GCA_002476625.1 Porphyromonadaceae bacterium UBA7572
GGTTTACGAGTGGTTACAATGGAGGACAGATTTGAAGCTGATAGGCAAAAAACGTTATATCGTGGACTGGGTTGACAAAGGTTGTCAATGGTTCACTTCCGTTTACTCCATCGGTGGAATACTCAAATGATGTAGAACAAATCAATATCAAAGAGTATGAGACCGACAAGAAAATGTGAATTTTGTGGCAAGACATTCGTGCCAAGAAGCGGTATGCAGAAATACTGTTCCGAGGAATGCCAGGCAGAGGCAAAACGTCTTAGGAAGAAAAGACAGCAGGACTTGATTAACGGTATTGAGCCTATCATGGAACTGCAACATCAGGAGTATCTTACCTTCTCCAAGGCTGCCATTCTGATGGGATGCACCCGACAGTATATCTACAAACTTGTGGCTAACGGCAAGTTGAAGGCATCAAGATTGAGCAGCAGAATGGCATTCGTGAGAAAGGCTGATATAGAGAAGATGTTTGAGGGTAATCCCTACAAGCGTGTGGTTCCTGCCAGCAAGAGCAAGCTCAGTAAAAAGGCAAAAACAGAAAAGCCAACACAAAACCAGGAACCAATAAAAGGGAAAGAGGAGAATGAGGTGCTTGACTATTATTCGGGCGAGGAAGTGATGTCCATTTATAAGGTCAAGAAGTCTTGGCTCTACACATCTGCCAAGCGCAACCAGATACCGATGTGCCGTATCGCTGGCAAGAACTATTACAGCAAACGACATATTGATGAGTTCTTCGGAACTGCCGTTGACCTCAACAGCATCACGGTATGGGTGACAGCTGATGACGTGGAGGAAGCCTTTAGCATGAGCAAGTCTGCACTCAGGGCATACACCTACCGCCATAAGATACCGACCAAACGTGAGTATGGTCGTACCTATTATTCAAAGGAACATCTTGAAGAACTGCGCAGGACTGACCTCATGAGCGATGACAGCTATTATACCACCGAACAGGTGCAACAGTTGTATGGTCTGACAAGTGCCAATATCTGCCATATAGTGAAAATACACAATATCAGCAAGGTAAAAGTGGGCGTAAAAAACCTGCTTTTGAAGACGGATGTGGAGCGAGCAATGGCAGAAAGGACAGCAAAAGGACTGTGATTTCAAATGATTTCATCATTATCCATTAATGACTGCAAATAATGGGAGTCACGGAAGCATCATTCAGTTATTTTGCAGCC
>DLLC01000059.1 GCA_002476625.1 Porphyromonadaceae bacterium UBA7572
AGGTGGACTCTTTCTACATCTGGCAGATGTAGAAAGAGTCCACCTGGTCTTTATCGTATCCGGCAGCGTCAAGAATTGTATTTCTCAATCTCATGAATGTATCATCAGAGTCGATCATAATCTCAAGTTTGAAATTCTCTGCCTCTTCCGATCCTACAAGAAATTTATATACCATATTAATATAAAAATATTACGTTTTCTTCTATTCGTTGTTTGATTAACACTGTGCGAAATTAATAACAAAATACATACGCACAAACATTTCCCACATATTTTTTTCGGGCTATAAATATTTTTCTTTCCACACAACTTTTTATCCCGATTTTTTCCCAAACGCGTGCGGAATGGACAAAAAAAACATATCGCAGAATTTTGAAAATTCACACGATATGCTTATATCATTTTCAATCTATGTCCACCGCGATGCACGCGGCAAATGCTCACTTGATCACGCCAAATTTGCGGAACACCTTCTGAATCTTCTCAAGCGAGAAGTCAACCTGCTCCTTAGTGTGTGTGGCCATCAGGCTGTAGCGGATAAGCGTGTCTTGAGGTGCCACAGCCGGCGACACCACAGGGTTCACGAATATGCCCTCCTTAAGAAGTTCGGCAGTGATAGCGAAAGTCTTGTTCTGGTCACGAATGTAAAGAGGAATAATTGGAGTGGACGTGTTGCCTATTTCACAGCCCATATTACGGAAGCCGTCGAGAGCGTAATGAGTGATTTCCCACAGGTGCTCCTGGCGTTCAGGCTCGTTGAGCATAATGTCGAGCGCCGCGCTCACAGCCGCAGTAGAGGCAGGGGTGATGCTGGCGGTGAAGATATATGAGCGCGAGTGGTGACGAAGGTAGTTGGTGATCACTTCGTCGCAGGCTATAAAACCGCCAAGCGAAGCAAACGATTTGCTGAATGTTCCCATAATTAAGTCCACCTCGTCGGCCAGACCGAAATGGTCACACACACCACGGCCACCTTTGCCAAACACGCCTATGCCGTGAGCTTCATCCACCATCACAGCAGCTTTATATTTGTGGGCAAGGTCGCAAATCTCCGGCAGGTTACACACATCGCCCTCCATCGAGAACACGCCATCGGTAACGATGAGTTTCACTCGGTCTGGATCGCATTTTTTAAGCTGTTCCTCCAGAGAAGCCATATCGTTGTGCTTATATTTCAAATAGTTGGAAAACGACAGGCGCCGTCCCTCTATGATGGAGGCGTGATCCTGCTCGTCGCAGATAATATAGTCGCCACGGCCGGTAAGGGTCGAAACCACACCAAGATTCACTTCAAAACCCGTAGAGTAAACCATAGCGTCTTCCTTGCCTACGTAGGCGGCCAGCTTTCGCTCAAGTTCCTTATGAATGTCGAGTGTGCCATTGAGGAATGGCGATCCGGCACAGCCTGTGCCATATTTCTCAATAGCTTTGATAGCGGCTTCGTGCACTCGCTTATCGTTCACTAAACCAGTGTAGCAATTCGAGCCGAACATGAGCACCTTCTTGCCGTGCATATATACTTCGGTGTCTTGCTCGCTCTCAATTTCTCGGAAATAGGGGTAGATGCCTAATGCCTTAGCCTTCTGAGGCTCTTGATACTGTGCTAACTTAGCTTGTAGTAGCTTCATTGTTTATGTTTTGATAGATTTTATGTTTATAACAAACCTCTGCACCCTAAAATGCAGGCTGCAAATTTACGAATTTATATTCTAAAAAGGATAAAAAAGCACAATAAATTACACAAAAAGTTACATATTAGCTTGAAATCACTTTCAAAATGCACATTCAAGCCCTCCTTTGTGCATAAATTATTTACAAAGAATGTGCGCGTGTTACATAAGCTGTTTCATTTGAATTTCTTAAATTTGTAGCCAGCTTACAATGCTTTTCATCACCAGCAAACATAGAATCAGTAATTAATAACACATAATATTATATAACAACAATATGAAAACTACACTCATTACCCTGATGATGTGCCTGTGTGCATTCACATGCTCATGGGCCGGCGACTTTGGCCTATCGCTCAACACGGGCACAGCCAATCAAGCCACCATCGACTATGATGCCGTTTCGGGCATCTACACCATTCACACCACCGGAGAAGACCCGTTTGTGAGCATTAATGCGCTTGCAGGCGCTTTGCCTGCGGAGCAGTGCGTACTCACCTTCGACTACCAGTGCTCGCCCCAAACCACTGGTGGCCTACAAATTTTCTTCGGACCCAACTACAGCGAGTCACGCTCCATTCATTGCGATAACCTTTCCAGCACAAGCGAATGGGCCACCTTCAGCAAGGAAATGAAGAACGCTATCTCCAATTTCGGCTGGGGAGCTGCAAAAAGCGTGATGCGCATCGACTGGGGAAGCCGTCGCGACGTGACCATCAAAGTGAGAAACCTGCGGTTCAGAGAGATGAACGACGAGGAAAAGGCCAGCTACGACATCACGGGAAACAAGGACGAGATGAGAAAGCTGAAAGCCACTCATCTGCAAAACTATCTTTACAACAACGCTTACACCTCATCGGTAAGCCACGTAGCGGTCTCTGCCGACAAGGTGACCATTAGTGGCAAATGCGTAGGGGACAGCAACGAGTTCGCCCTGATTGAGGCCACACCTTACACCGATGTCACCGAATGCAAGAAATTCGCTCACCGCACAAGCGTGATGGAAGGAAGCTTCACCGTATCGCTCGACCGCTACGCGCAATACGACGGGTTCACCTACGACCGTCTGCTTTCTAAATGGGCCATCGTTGGCGACCTTGGCAAAACCGACACTTTGCTTAGCCACGCCAGATACGCCGATGAGGTAGTGTCCCTGTCCTCTCCCTCTAAACTCATCACAGCCAACAAAAAAGGAGTGGGCGCAGGCATCACTGAAGACTATATGCAAGACCTCGTGGACCTGAACGCTAAAAACATTACCTGCAACATTGTCATCTCCCAGCTCATTGCACAAAACCCTATCTGGGGCAACAGCCTCCCATACAGCTACGGAGGCAAACAATACTATATCAATGGCGATGAAATCGGCACTTGGGACCACCGTTTTTCATTCTACGAGCAACACGAGATAGCAGTAAGTGCCATTATCCTCATCCCGCTTTGGGCTTCTGACGGCAGTATGGCACCCATACTCATTCACCCTGACAACAATGGCGGCAACTACAGTATGCCCAACATGACCAACATGGAAAGCGTGAACGCCTATGCTGCCATCCTCAACTATCTGGCAAGCCGGTACAACGGATCCGGACACGGCCGTATCGAGCACTGGATTATGCACAACGAGGTGGATATGGCTTCCACATGGACCAACATGGGCAATCCTCCCGAGATGGTGTACATCGACGAATACATCAAATCGATGCGACTGTGCTACAATATCATACGGCAGTACGACCAAAACGCCTCCGTACTGGGCTCCTACACCCACAACTGGACTTATGGCGCAGATGGCTGGACGCCTAAAAATATGCTGAGCCAGAATGTGCGCTACAGCGAGGTGGAAGGCGACTTCTGGTGGGGCGTGGCATATCATCCTTATCCACAAAACCTTACAAAGCCCGACTTCTGGCAAAACGATATGCAGTCCACCTACAACCCGAACACAAAATACGTCACCTTCAAGAACCTTGAAGTGATCAACGACTGGATTCTTGCCGACGAGCATCGCTACAATGGCACGGTGAAGCGCAATCTTTTCCTCTCTGAAAACGGCACCAACTCTCCGTCGTACAGCGCCAACGACCTCGCTCACCAGGCCGCCGGCGGATGCTGGGCGTGGAAGAAGACCAATGCTCTCGATGGTATCGATGCATTCATGTGGCACAACTGGATGGACGACCGATCGGAAGACGGTCTGCGCATTGGTCTGCACTACTATCGCGACGACGAGAACAACCCTGCCGGCAGGAAGCCTATCTGGTACGTCTGGGAAGCTGCCGGCACCGACCGCGAAAACGAGGTGATGGATCAATACAAGAGCATCATCGGCATAGAGGACTGGCGCGACATTTTCATGCTGGCAGAAGGTGAAGGTCGCTCTTTCTCGTCGGGCAAGGTTTACATCATCGAGGCTGAAGACTACGATGAAGGAGGACTGGGCGAGGGCTACAGCGCCCGGCAGGGAACTGCCCCAAGCGAATATCGCCCCGACAGCAAAGACGTGCTCCTCAGCCAAGGCAACAGCTATAGCGGTGGCTGGGGACTGAAGCAGATGGGAGCCGACTGGAATTCCTACACGCTTGGTAAGTGGGTGGATGAGTCAGCCCACACTATAAGCCGCGAAATGGCACAGGAGAACTGGGGTAGTTGGTTCAACTACACCTTTGAAGCCGAAACACCACTCGAGGTGAACATTTACGTTCACCATGGCGCTGTGTGGAGCGAATGGGGTGTGGCCGCAGGAAAGGGCTACGCCCCCAGCACCAGCACCTACAACATAGCTGGCGACCCTTACCTCAACTGGCCTAAGCGCTACGCCGGAGCCATGGTGCTCTCTATCGACGGAAGCAATGTAGCCACCACACAAGTGTCGCGCCCTGTGGCCCCAGAGGCATATCAAGCCCGAGGCACCAATTTCAACAAAATTCTCACTAAGCCCGAAAACTGGACGAGCACACTCTCTAACGGCGCGCTCCAGACCGACACGCTCTGGCTGTGGCCGGTGGCCGGTGGCAACAACACTGGCAGTGCCTACTACAATGCCGATCCCGACTACAAGAGTGTGCACATCGGCAAGGGCAAGCACGTGTTCCGCGTCACTTCGCTCTGCGGCCCATGGATTTTCGACTGCCTGAAAATTGAATGTTACGAGCCATCCGGCATCAACACTGTGCCCACCCCCACTACCGGCGCAATTAATGTTACGCAGACTGGAGGCACTATCACCATTGAATGTAAAGAATCGGTAGCCATATATGGCATAGACGGTCGCTGTCACGCCACTCTATTCCCAGGGACGAACACCGTCAGCCTCGCCAGCGGCATCTACATTCTCCGCTCCGCCACCCAAGTGCGCAAAATAGCCGTGCGCCAATAATCGTACCCGAACTATACACCACTTCATACTATAGCGAGACTGTTTGCATAACAATGTAACAGTCTCGCTATTATACTTTTGTAAATGGAACAATAATTTGGAAAAATACACCATTATTCACCCATAGCCACCCTTTCTCTTCACGTCATTTATCTATAACTTTGCATATGCCATTCAATTAGTGGCCATACTTAGTTCAATAAAATCAAGCAACTGGCATGGAAGAAAGAAAAAGAATATTTTTTATTTCACTGCTGATAGTCATCAGCGGCAGGCTATATACTATGGCGCAGGCCAAAATTCTTTCTGAAGATTCCCTGCCAGAAGTGAATACTGACACCACAAAATCCCATATATACCCTGACACAGCAATAAATCCGGTGCCATTTCGCATTGCAGACACTCTGAACCTACAGCAACCCGCCAATATATATGACAAACCATATTCCTTAAACGGAAAAGCATATAATTGGCATCAGCTCTGGATAAACACTGCCGCACTCAGTAGTGCCTTTGTAGGCACACTTTTAGTGCTCGAATGCCTTCCAGAAGACGCCACGTCGTGGAACAGAGCGGAGCTGCGCAATGTGCCGCTATTCAAACGATGGCGAAACCATGTGCTGGAAAAAGGGCCAGAATGGGACCACGATAAATTCTACTTCAACTACATACTGCATCCTTACGCTGGAGCAGTCTATTACATGTCGGCGCGCAGTTGCGGGTTTAATGCGTGGCAGTCGCTCCTGTATTGCTCTTTAATTTCAAATGTGGGGTGGGAGTTTGGCATAGAGGCCTTCATGGAGCGGCCGTCGTACCAGGATATGCTCGTCACGCCACTTGTGGGAAGTTTAATAGGGGAAGGTTTCTATAAAGCCAAACGAGCCATTGCAGATAATGGCTACCGCTTACTCGGTTCATCAGCATTAGGCAACATCGTGTCTTTCATTATCGACCCCGTGAATGAAGTAATGTGCCTTTTCACCAGCAACCCCGCGCGCAACGCAGCAAAGCGCAAGTCTTCAAAAACCCAGGTCACGTCTTCACTAATGATTCCAAGACAGCGGCATTTGCGCTTTGGGCTGGCATTTAACATGGCACTCTAATTTCAACCTCTATTCAGATTCTATTATGAGAATATCCACCACCCTTATTCTTATTGGCTTTACGCTATTGGTATCCACTATCCTTACCGCTTGTGACAAGGTGTTAGACATTCACCCATACGACGTGCGCATTAAGGGAGAGAAAAACATCAACGCCAAGCAAATGGCTCTCATAGAGCAATCCACCTCAGGCAGCGACACCGTGCGCTTTGCATTTATTAGCGACACGCATCAAAGTTTTGATGAAGGGGAACTCGAAATTCGCGACATCAACCGCCGCAGCGACAGCATCGACTTTGTGGTGCATGGCGGCGACGTCACCGATTTTGGCACCACACGGGAATACGAGTGGAGCCGAGACTTGATGAGCAAGCTCAAAATTCCGTATGTCGTGCTGCTTGGCAACCACGACTGTCTGGGAACTGGAAACCAGACATATGAGGTAATGTTCGGCAACCCCGACTTTAGTTTCATCGCTGGCGGTGTGAAATTCCTGTGCCTCAATACAAATGCCATCGAATACGATTACTCACGCCCAATTCCCAACCTTGACTTTATGGAGCAGGAAGTGAACAACGACAGCGACAAATATAACCGTGTGGTGATTTGTATGCACGCGCCCCCATATTCCGAGCAGTTCAACAACAATGTGGCAAAAGCATTCAACCACTACACCCTCATGTTCCCAAACCTGCAATTCTGCATCTTCGGCCACAACCACCAAACCATACAGACACAGCCATTTGCTGATGGCCCTATATACTATGGCGTGGGAAATGCACAAAAACGAAAGTACTACATATTCACCATCACCCCATCCGGATACAAATATGAGATTGTCGACTTTTAAAAATAAGCTCGCCACACTTTTGCTCATTCTGGTTGCCATAGGCGCAGAAGGAGCCACTGCCGACAGTGCCGATAGTTCTGAAGTTGACAGCACCGTGGCCATCACACAATACGACAAACGCATCCATCGCTACCGACGACACTGGAACTCGCTCATTCCCACACAGCAAATTCTGCAGTTCTATGGCAATATGGGATTAGTGTCGGCAGGAATTGGATGGGACTATGGAAAGCGAGGCCAATGGGAAACGCAACTTCTATTTGGCATCGTCCCCAAATACGACAGCCACAACACAAAGCTGACAATGACCATCAAGCAGAATTTCATTCCATGGTCAATGTGTCTGCGCACTGGCCTGAGCTTTGAGCCTTTACAGTGCGGCATCTACATCAACACTGTGTTCGGACACGACTTCTGGGTTAAGCAGCCCACAAAATACGGCAGTGGCTACTACCCCGTGTCCACCAAGTTACGCCCCAACATTTTCATCGGAGAGCGAATCACAAAAACGATCCCCAACAATCGTCATAAATATGTAAAGAGCGTCAGCCTTTTCTATGAGCTAAGCACCAACGACATTTATATCATACGGCTGGTGCGTACCGGTGCCATCAGCTTTTGGGATTTCTTTGGACTTTCGTTCGGTATCAAGGCACAATTGCTGTAGAAAAACCTCCCATACACGCTTTTCACAGTCATATTCCACATCAATTCCGCATATTCCTGGAAATTATCCTCCCCTGAAAAAAAACGTCAAGGCTCACTCTTTTTGATATGGTGGAAATATAGTAATTTTGTGGATTATTTTAAACGTGTTGGACAAATGGAATTTAAGCTTCACTCTGATTATGATCCCACAGGCGACCAGCCCCATGCCATAGACGAGCTGTCGAATGGCGTGATGGAAGGTGTGCCCTACCAGACGCTTTTAGGCGTGACAGGATCTGGGAAAACCTTCACCATGGCAAATATCATTCAGCGCACTGGCAGGCCCACGCTCATCCTTTCACACAACAAAACGCTGGCGGCACAGCTTTACAGCGAGTTCAAGAGCTTTTTCCCGGAGAACTCCGTACACTATTTCGTGTCGTATTACGACTACTATCAGCCAGAAGCCTATATTCCATCCTCCGACAAATACATCGAGAAAGACCTGCAAATCAACGAGGAGATTGACCGACTGCGCCTCAGCACAGTCACGGCACTGCTGTCGGGGCGGCGCGACATCATCGTAGTGGCCACTGTGAGCTGCATTTACGGTATGGGAAACCCCGACAATATCAAGAGCAATGCAGTGGAGATTGAGGTGGGGCAAAACATTGGCCGCGACGAGTTTCTGCGCAAGCTGGTGGATGCCCTGTATTCCCGCAATGAGATGGAGCCTCAGATGGGCAACTTCCGCGTGAAGGGCGACACGGTCGACGTGTTTCTTGCCGGCGAGGAAATTATCCTCCGTGTGATTTTCTGGGGGAATGAAATCGAGAGTATCGACGAGCTCGACAAAACCACCCAGCTGCCCACAGGCCGCACAATGGACAAGTTCAAAATTTTTCCAGCTAACGTGTTTGTGGCCGACAAGACGCACCTTGGCGAGGTGCTGGGTCAAATCCACATCGACTTGGGCAACCAAGTGGACGCCTTCTACCGCGAAAACCGTCCTACGGAGGCTAAGAGGCTGAAAGAGCGCGTGGAATACGACCTTGAAATGATTCGCGAGGTGGGCTACTGCTCTGGCATTGAGAATTACTCTCGTTACTTCGACGGACGCCAGCCCGGGCAGCGGCCATTCTGCCTCCTCGACTGTATGCCACACGACTTCCTCACCATTATCGACGAAAGCCATGTGACGGTGCCACAAATCAGGGCAATGTTTGGAGGCGACCAAAGCCGTAAAATCAACCTTGTGAATTATGGCTTCCGCCTTGAAGCCGCCGTCGACAACCGCCCGCTCCGGTTTGAAGAGTTTGAGGCACTCACCGGGCAAACGATTTACGTGAGCGCCACCCCTGCCGATTACGAACTTAGGCAAAGCGAGGGTATTGTCACCGAGCAGATTATCCGCCCTACAGGACTGCTCGACCCGAAGATTTCGGTTCGCCCCTCGCGTGGGCAAATCGACGACTTGCTCGAAGAAGTGCAGCTCCGCATCGAACGGCACGAGCGCACGCTGGTCACCACGCTCACCAAGCGTATGGCGGAGGAGCTCAGCGCATACATGGGCCGGATTGGCATTCGCTGTGCCTATATGCACAGCGACGTGGAAACGATGGACCGCATTCAAATTCTCGACGATCTGCGTGCCGGCGCACTCGATGTGCTCATTGGCGTGAACCTGCTGCGCGAGGGACTCGACTTGCCAGAAGTGTCGCTCGTGGCCATCATCGATGCTGACAAAGAAGGATTTCTGCGCAGCCATCGCTCACTCACTCAGACAGCAGGTCGCGCCGCCCGCAATCTCAATGGAGAGGTGATCATGTATGCCGACACCATCACGGCCTCTATGCAGAAAACAATCGATGAAACCGAGCGTCGACGCTCGCTCCAATTGAAATACAACGAGGAACACGGCATCACTCCTCAAGCCATCGTAAAGGCGCGAAACGCCATCATTGGCGTGGACACTGAGATGCAGCCCAGCGAAGCCGTGGCCAAGCACGCGCGCAAATACGAGAACAACGTGGAAGACTATACCCCACTCCAGCGCCAGGCAGCCGCCGAGTTCCACCCGGCAAGTGCCATTGCCGCCGACCCTGTGGTACAGTACATGGCCAAACACGATATTGAAAAGACCATTGAGCGCCTGAATGCCGAGATGGTGAAGGCTGCAAAGGAAATGCGATTCCTCGACGCGGCACAATACCGTGATGAAATTATCAAACTTAAGGAACAAAACGAACAGAAATAAATCACAGCATATATGAAGCGACTCCCCGTAAGCGAACACAGCCATCGCATCAATAAACAGTGGCTTCCCACCACAAAAAAGGAAATCGACCACTTAGGCTGGGACCACATTGATGTGATCCTGTTCAGCGGCGATGCCTATATCGACCACCCGTCGATGGGAGCTGCCGTGATTGGGCGTGTGCTCGAGGCTCATGGCTTCAATGTGGCCATCGTGCCACAGCCCAACTGGCGCGACGACTTACGCGACTTCAAGAAGCTGGGCCGTCCACGCCTGTTTTTCGGTGTGAGCGCGGGGGCCATGGACTCTATGGTGAACCACTACACCGCCAACCGCCGGCGGCGCAGCGACGACGCCTACACGCCAGGCGGACGTGCGGGGCAGCGTCCCGACTATCCTACGGTGGTCTATAGCGAAATTCTGAAACGCCTATGGCCCGATGTGCCTGTGGTGGCTGGCGGCATTGAGGCATCGCTCCGCCGTCTTGCCCATTACGACTATTGGAAAGACCGCCTTGTGCCCTCCATTCTGACCGACAGCCCTGCCGACATCATGGTTTACGGCATGGGCGAGAAGCCTGTACTGCAAATAGCCGAAGCTCTCAACGACGGCATGCCCATCGAGGCGCTGCTCGACATTCCGCAGACGGTGGTGCGGCGTCCGCTCGATGAAATACCCACCAGCGGAAGCGATGTAGTGCTCCACTCCTTTGAAGAATGCCTGAGCGACAAGAAAAAGCAAGCCGAGAATTTCCGCAAAATTGAAGTGGAGTCGAATCTCTGGAATGGGCACACACTATGGCAAGCCACTGGCGACGTGGCCATAAAAGTGAACCGCACCAATCCTCCGATGACCACTGCCGAAATCGACGCCACTTTCGACCTTCCCTACACCCGTCTGCCCCACCCTCGCTATGCCGGCAAGCGCATTCCTGCCTACGAGATGATTCGCCACTCAGTGAATATGCACCGCGGCTGCTTCGGCGGTTGCGCATTCTGCACCATCAGCGCCCATCAGGGCAAATTTATTGCTTCACGAAGCAAGGAGAGCATTATGCGTGAAGTGAGGCAGGTGGTGGCAATGGACGACTTCAAAGGCTACATCAGCGACTTGGGCGGGCCGAGCGCCAATATGTACGGACTGCACGGCAAAGACCTTGACCGGTGTAAGCGATGCGCGCGCCCATCGTGCCTTCACCCCAAGCCATGCCCCAACCTGAACACCGACCACAGCGCCCTGCTCGACATATACCACACCGTAGATGCCCTTCCAGAAGTAAAGAAGTCGTTTATCGGCAGTGGCGTACGCTACGACCTGTCGATGCACAAAACCGGCGACGAGAATGTGGACAAAGTGAACCGCCAATATAATGAGGAACTCATCAGGTTCCACGTGTCAGGACGCCTGAAAGTGGCGCCTGAAAACACCAGCGACACCGTGCTCTTCCTGATGCGCAAGCCCTCTTTCAGTCTGTTCTACCAGTTCAAAGCCATATTCGACCACATTAATGAGACATACGGATTGAAGCAGCAAATCATTCCTTATTTTATTTCATCGCACCCCGGATGCACCGAGGAAGACATGGCCGAGCTGGCGGCTATCACCAAAGAACTCGACTTCCACCTTGAGCAGGTGCAAGACTTTACCCCTACGCCCATGACGGTGAGCACCGAAACATTCTACACCGGTTTTCACCCATACACACTCTTGCCAGTGCCATGCGCCAAGACGAAGGAGGAAAAACTCGCACAACGAAAATACTTCTTCTGGTATGAAAAAGCCAATAAGCCCGACATTGTGGCATCATTGAGGCGTATGCACCGCCCCGACCTCTTAGCGCGCCTCTACCCCGGCAGTACATCCACCTCCTATTCCAAGCCAGACAAATGTGAATGTTCCCCTAACCGTACAAACCGAGGGAAAGGCAACTATCACCCACACAAGGGTCCATCAGGCAGCTTCGAGCCCGCACACCCACACACCCGCCCTCGCAAAAAGCGGCGGTAAGGCACCCTGGGTAGCTGGCAGGCCAAATGCGCTATTCACTTCATTCATATTCTGAAAACACTAACTAACACTAATAAATATAATACACCTTATTTTTTATTATTATGACTATAGCTATTTTCACCATCACTTCTGCGCTTCACGATGAGACTGCTATCAACGAGGCCACCAGCCAGTTCTTAGGCACGCTAAATTTTAGCTACGATTTCAAGGGCAGCGACTTTAGCACCTATGGCGAAGCCGACCTCAACCTCATATATGTGCGCACCGGCGGCACAGAGGCCATTTTCAGAAAAATCCAGCCCATGCTCATGGAAAAGTCGTCACGCCCGTTCTATTTGCTCACCTCTGGCAAAAGCAACTCGCTGGCCGCATCTATGGAGATTCTGTCCTATCTCAATCTCAACAAATTGAGGGGCGAGATCATACATGGCGACACCCCATACATCAATTCACGAGTGAACGAACTCGCACAAGTGGAGTGCGCCGTAAAAAAGCTACAGGGTATGCGCCTTGGCGTGATTGGCAAGCCCAGCGACTGGCTCATATCAAGCTCGGCACAGCCGGCGGCAATCAAAAGCAAGCTCGGCATCAGCCTAATCGACATTTCCATAGACGAGGTGCTCGATGAGTTTAAAGCCATTCCAGAAGCGGATAAGCACAGCGAAGAACTCTTGGAAAAAGCGCCCACAAAAGCCATCAAAGATGCCACAGCTGGTGCTGTGCAGCTTTACCACACATTAAAGAATGTGGTGCGCCGTCACAATCTGAATGGTTTCACCATCCGCTGCTTCGACATGCTCAGCGTGCTGCACAACACCAGTTGCTATGCGCTTGCACGCCTCAATGCAGAAGGAATAGTGGCAGGCTGTGAAGGCGACATCCCTGCCATGCTGTCGATGGCTATCACACAGGCGGTGGCTGGTGTGTCGGGCTTTCAAGCCAATCCATCACGCATCAACCCCGAAACTGGCGAGATGCTGGTGGCGCACTGCACCATTCCGCTGAACATGGTGAGCCGTTACGAACTCGACACCCACTTTGAAAGCGGTATCGGAATCGGAATCCGTGGCTACATGCCCGAAGGCCCTGTCACTATATTTAAAGTGAGCGGCGACCTCGCTCGCCACTTCACGGCAGAAGCCACCTTGGAGCGAAATCAGGCTGAGCCTAATCTGTGCCGCACACAGCAAGTGCTGCGACTTGCCAATCCTGAGCAAGCCTCCTATTTCCTCACCGCTCCCATCGGCAACCACCACATC
Organism: Porphyromonadaceae bacterium UBA7572; assembly: GCA_002476625.1. Lineage (GTDB taxonomy): Bacteria > Bacteroidota > Bacteroidia > Bacteroidales > Muribaculaceae > Sodaliphilus. Next base: position 13,177 of record DLLC01000059.1, read on the forward strand.
ATCGTGCCAGGCCACCTCGCCGCCATCTTCCACGCCATTCTCTCCTCTGCTGGCACCGTCCTAAACGATTGACGAGCGATTCACATTTTGCGGTTTTTGCCTTGGCAAACTTTTTGCTATCTTTGCATAGCACATTGATTTGAATCATACAGTAAAAGAAAATAATAAAAAACTTCGATTTATGAATTTTGCAAAACCCTTGATTATGGCTTCAATGATGGCCGTAACAGCCACAGGGGCACACGCCGCCCCAAAATTCACGCCCGAACTGCTCAACTCGCTCGGACGTGTGAGCGACGCGCAGGTGTCGCCCGACGGCAAGAAGGTGCTCTATGGCGTAAGCACCCCAAACATCGAAAACAACAACAGCAACCGTGAGCTGTGGGTAATGGACATCAATGGCAAGAACGCCACACAAATCACCAGCACCGAGAAAAGCGAAACCAACGCCGTGTGGATAGCAGGCGGCAAAAAAATCGCCTTTGCCTATCCCGACGAGAAAGGCGTGAACCAAATGTGGGTGATGAACGCCGATGGCTCCGACCGCAAGTGCGTGTCGAAGATGGAAAAGGGCATTGAGGGATTCACACTCAGCCCCGACGAGAAAAAGGTGATCATCATTTCCACCGTGAAGTATGGCCAAACCACACAAGACCGCTATCCCGACCTCAAGAAAACCGATGGCCGCATCATCGACGATTTAATGTACCGCCACTGGAATGAGTGGACCACCGAAATTCCACACCCCTTTGTGGCTGAGTTCAACGGCGAGGCTGTGACCGGTGCAACCGATGTGCTTGAAGGCACGCAGTTTGAATCGCCTATGCGCCCTTGGGGAGGTGTGGAACAGTTGGCATGGCTGCCCGACAGCAAGAGCATCATCTACGTGTGCCGCAAAAAGACGGGCAAGGACTATGCCGTGAGCACCAACAGCGACCTCTACCAGTACGACATCGCCACAGGCAGCACCAAAAACCTCACCGAGGGCATGATGGGCTACGACAACAGCCCCATCGTGTCGAAAAGCGGAAAAATAGCCTGGCTATCAATGGAGCACGACGGCTATGAGGCCGACAAGAACCGCATCTTCCTGCTCGATGGCGACAAGCGAATCGACCTTACCGCAAAATGGGACTATAGCGTAGATTTTATCACCTGGTCGCCCGATGAGAAATACATCTATTTCATTTGCCCTTACCAAGGCACAATGCCCATTTTCCGCATGAATGTGGCGAACCAGAAAGTGGAGCAAGTGGCTGGCGGACAGTATGACTACGATGGTCTGCAATTCGCAGGAAAGGACTTGCTCGTCACATGCCGCCACTCATTCCTTGAGCCTAACGAAGTCTACAGCTTCAAGGTTGGAAAAGAGCCTGTGAAGCTATCACACGTCACCGACCCTATCATGAACACATTAGGTGATGTGAAGTGCGAGAAGATGATGATTCCCACCACCGACGGAAAGCAGATGACCACTTGGGTACTGCTTCCTCCAAATTTCGACCCTAACAAGAAATATCCTTCGCTCCTCTTCTGCGAAGGCGGTCCGCAATCTCCTGTGAGCCAATTCTGGAGCTACCGCTGGAACCTGCGCATCATGGCAGAGAACGGCTACGTGGTCATCGCGCCCAACCGCCGCGGACTGCCGGGGTTCGGCACTGAGTGGAACGCAGAAATTTCGGGCGACTACGCCGGGCAGTGCATGAAAGACTACCTCAGCGCAGCCGACTATATGAAGGAGCAGCCCTACATCGACGGTGACCACATGGGCGCAGTGGGTGCAAGTTTCGGCGGCTATTCCGTCTACTGGCTCGCAGGCAACCACCACAAGCGTTTCGCCTGCTTCCTCTCGCACGCAGGCATCTTCGACTTGCGCGCCCAGTACTGCGAAACCGAGGAAATGTGGTTTGTGAACTGGGACCTCGGCGGTGCGCCCTGGGACAAGGACAACGCGGTGGCAATGAAGAGCTATCGTGAGGCCGACCCTAAGAATTTCGTGCAGAACTGGGACACCCCTATTCTCGTGGTGACCGGTGAAAACGACTTCCGCATCTCCTACAGCCAGACCATGCAGGCGTTCAACGCAGCCAAGATGCGCGGCATCCCAGCCCGTATGATTCTCTTCCCGAGCGAATGCCACTGGGTGACCAAGCCACAGAACAGCATTCTCTGGCAGCGCGAATACTTCCGCTGGCTCGACCAATGGCTAAAGAAATAGCAAGTAAAGAGATTAGAGAGATTAGAGAGATTAGAGAGATTAGAGGGCGTTAAGCATTCGTCTTAACGCCCTCTAATCTCTTTTATCTTCATTAATTTTGAGAATAATAACTTTTTTTTGTAACTTCGCAAATGGCTATAAACCAACTAATTTATTAATTATCCATTTATTAACAGACAAACTTTAACTAAATGAAAAAAGCATTACTCTTGATGGCCATGCTGCTCGTTGTGGGGCAGGCTTGGGCATGGAAACCTAAATTCGTGGGGCACCGCGGCAGCTACAAGGGCGTGATGAACACCGCCGAGGCTTTCCGCAACGGCGCCGACTTCTATCACTACGACGGTCTGGAATGCGACGTGCGCGTCACCAGCGACGGTCAGTATGTGATCAGCCACGACGAAACCACTAAAGCGGTGGGCGGCAGTCTCACCATTGCCTCTTCCACCCTCGCACAGCTGCAGGCCGAGACCTACAGCCAGACGCGCGGTGGCGTGGCCTACACTGGAAAAATCTGCACCATCGCCGAATACCTCGACATCTGCAAGGAAAAGAATGTTTTCCCCGTGATTGAGCTGAAATGGGCCACTGGCATCAACAGCAATGACATGAGCAACTTCCCTGGCCTGGCAAAAATCATCAAAGACAAGGAAATGGCCGACAAGGTGGTGATACTCACCAGCATGAAGCCTTCACTTGAGTATGTAAAGACGAACTATCCCGAATTTAAATGTCAGTTCCTCTGTTCCACAGGATGGGATGGTGCGCAAGACTGGTGCAAAAAATGGAACCTCAACCCGAGCATCCAAGTGGGCGACTTCGACATCTACGCAGTGAAGACCTATGTGGAGAAAGGCATGGAAGTGGCTGCATGGACGGTCAATAGCCTCGCCACCTACAAGAGCGTGGGAGCTATGGGCGTGACCATGATCACCTGCGACTATCTCATGCCAAGCGAAATGCCCGAATTGGCCGACATCAACTGGGACGACGTAAAGCCCGTTCCAGATCCTCTTGAAGTGAAATGCGACACCGCTTACATCTTCAGCCGGGCGCTCGGCAATCTCCCTGAGAATTTTCCTTCCGGGCTCGACACCGATGCCTCTGCCTACAAGAGCGCACAGCAGGCATGTGTGATAGATGGCGTGTTCTACACCAACGACTACACTACCAGCACGTTGCTCGCTTTCAACGAAAACGGCTGGGTTAAGCACGGCTACCCCACTGGCACCAACTCCCACGGCATCTGCGCCGACGACGCTGGCAATCTCATACAGCGTGCCGACGGCATAGCAAAAGCGCCCAACACGCTCGTGCTCTACAAAAAAGGGTCGAATGTGCCTGTGACCGTGAAGTTTGAGCTACGCAACAATGGACAGACAAACTTTATCAGCGCAAGCGGTGACGTATTCTCTACAGAAGGTGGCTATATCTATTTCTTCCCCAGCAATCAGAAACTGGTGGAAGTGGTAAAAATTGCCAACGGCAAATTTGAGGAAGTCATCACATCTGGCACACTAAGCATCGCAGGAAGCACAGCTGGCGTGGTTTACCCCATCGGCAACGACCCACAGCACTTCATTTATCAAGTGCGTGGCAACGGCTATTACCTTTATAACAAAGAGGATATGGGAGGATTCGTGAGCGGGAAAACCAGCACCACTGCGCCTAATCGCAACAGCAGCTTAGGCGGCGCCATATTCAGCCTTGCCGGACACGACCTATTCATCCACGCCAGCGGCACTAACTACAACGGCGGATTCACCATTAAGGACGTCAACGCCAAAATGGCCTCCATTCTATCCATGCCCGTTCTCGGTACAGGTGGCTACTACGCCAACCCCTCAGTTGGTGCATGGTTCACCGTGGAGCCTATCGACACCGACCACGTATGGCTCTACGAATACTGCCAAGGCAACGGTTACGCCAAATACCAAATCTATGTGGGCGAGCCTTACGTTCCACTGCCATCGGGCATTACCGATACCTCCGCCAGCAAGAGCGTGAAAAGCGTATGCTACTTCAACCTGGCAGGCCTTCAAAGCCTTACCCCATTCAGCGGAGTGAATATTGAGGTGACCACATTCACCGACGGCAGCAAAGCATCTAAGAAAATCATAAGATAAACAAGTGGCACGCAATGTGCCAAAAAATCAAACATCATACAAAGACACAAAAAGGGCGGCACGCAATGTGAACGCCCTTTTAATATGACATTCACCACTCTTTTATTCATGATAATTGCATGCCTTAGTGAAAGAGGCGTGGTGCTTCAAACGTTTTTGAGTGACGTGTTGCACAAGCGAACGGAAATCACTAACTTTGTGACCTACATTAATAAACTTTAAGAAAGTGACCAACAACCCATTTATAAGCTTCAAGGAAAATCATCCAGTGCTGGCCAATTTTGTGCTGGTGATGATTACCATGGTGGCATTCCTCTACGCGTGCTACATCTCTTTAGACATTTTCACCGACCACGGCAACCAGACAAAAGTGCCTGACGTGAGATGGAAACTCATAGACCAGGCTATCGACATTCTTGAAGACGCTGGGCTCAACTACACTATCGACTCAATCTACAACGAGGACTATGCGCCAGGCGTGGTGACCGACCAAAGCCCAATTCCTGGTTCTGCCGTGAAATTCGCACGTCCTATTTTGCTGACAATGAATTGTCTGTATCCTCCGCAAGTGGCCATACCAAAAGATATCACCGATATGGCGGGGACTGATGGCGTGACCACGCTCAAAACTCTCGGATTCAGGCATGTGACCACCGACACCGTGCCAAGCGAAATGCAAGGCTTGATTATTGGCGTGAAGGTGAACGGCCGACCAGTGGCTGGCGGAACCAAGGCCGCGCTCAACTCTAAGATAGTGGTGACCATCGGTGACGGCTCCATGGACGCCATAGAGTTCGACCCGCTGGGCAGCGAGCGCGACACTCTCATCAAGCAAAAAATCAAAAGCGGAGAATTTCAAGTCGTCACCGACTCGATGGGCAATTCACGTCTCGTTCCTCGTTCCAAACGATAATATGGCAGAAGAATTTACCGAAATTGACGAATTTGACAGCTGTCATGCTGAAATACAGCAAGACTTCAGCGACCCTGATTTCAGCGAGAATGGCAGAGACTACTGGGAGCATTACCGGTTTGAAGTGGAAAAGGGGCAGGTGCTGCTGCGCATCGACAAGTACCTTGTGGAGCGCATTAAAGGCACCTCGCGTAACCGCATTCAAAACGCTGCCGAGGCACAGTGCATCCGCGTGAATGGCCGGCCAGTGAAGTCGAATTACCGCGTGCACCCCGGCGAGGTCATCACCATAGTGATGGACCGCCCACGCTACGAAAATGAGATAATAGCACAAGACATTCCCATCGACATCGTGTATGAAGACGAGTCGCTTCTGGTGGTGAACAAGCCTGCCGGCATGTGTGTGCACCCTGGCCACGGCAATTACGACGGCACACTGGTCAATGCCTTAGCTTGGCATTTCAAAGACAACCCCAACTACGACATCACCGACCCGCGCATGGGCCTGGTGCACCGCATCGACAAAGACACCTCTGGACTTCTTGTGGTGGCAAAAACGCCCAACGCCAAGACATCGCTCGGCAAGCAGTTTTTCAACAAGACCACCAAGCGGCAATATGTGGCAGTGGTGTGGGGCACGATGAAGGACACCGACGGCACCATCACAGGCCATGTGGGGCGAAGTCTGCGCGACAGGCTTCAGATGTGCGTTTTCCCTGATGGCGACCACGGAAAGCATGCCGTGACGCACTATCACACGCTCGAAAACTTGGCGCACGTGGCGGTGGTAAGATGCCAGCTCGAAACTGGCCGCACGCACCAAATCCGTGTGCACATGAAATATATCGGACACCCGCTCTTCAACGACGCGCGCTACGGAGGCGACAAGGTGCTTCGGGGCAACACTTCGAGCCACTACGCACAATTCATCCACCACTGTTTTGAAGTGTGCCCAAGGCAAGCGCTCCACGCCAAGACGCTGGGCTTTGTGCACCCCGTCACTGGACAGCAAATGGACTTCGACAGCGAAATCCCTGCTGATATGACCGAGCTGATAGAGCGCTGGCGCAACTACGCCGAAGGACTGGCAACCAAATAAACCACTATGACATAAGTCACTGCCGCAGTTTCTTTCACACATAGCTGATGTGGAAGCCCTAATCTTTTAACATCTCTAACTTAATATTGTATAAATTAACTACATTTTTGCGCCTCATTTCACCTCAATGTAATAATTTTGCACTGCCTAAATAGGCGCGTTACGCCGCCCTGCCCACCTTAGTCGGGACGGCCGGAAAAGGTGTACTTACACAGGCGCAATAGAGGCAACTCATAGAAAACAGACACAAACAGATTAATTAAATATTGCAACACTATGGCAGACTCTGTAAATATTAGAGAATTAAACGACTTGATTGCGAGCAAGCGCAATTTCATTGACGCCATCACCCAGGGCATGGACCAGACCATCGTGGGCCAGAAGCATCTTGTTGATTCGCTTTTGATAGCCTTGCTTGCCAATGGCCACATCCTGTTAGAAGGTGTGCCAGGACTGGCAAAGACCCTCGCCATCAAGACCCTCGCATCAATTATCGACGCAAAATACAGCCGCATTCAGTTCACCCCCGACCTTCTTCCTGCAGATGTGGTAGGCACGATGGTGTATAGCGTGCAGAAAGAGAAATTCGAGGTGAAGCAAGGCCCCGTGTTCGCCAATTTTGTGCTGGCTGATGAAATCAACCGTGCCCCTGCCAAGGTGCAGAGCGCCCTGCTCGAAGCCATGCAGGAGCGTCAGGTGACCATAGGCGACAGCACCTTCAAGCTCGACGACCCATTCTTAGTGATGGCCACACAGAACCCCATTGAGCAGGAAGGCACCTATCCCCTGCCAGAGGCGCAAGTCGATCGTTTCTTGATGAAAGTGGTGATTGGCTACCCCAACAAAGAGGAGGAGAAGCAAATCATACGCATGAACATCACCCCCACCACCAATAAGGTGCAGGCGCTAATCACACCTCGCGACATTGTAGAGGTGCGCGACATTGTCAACAAAATCTACATCGACGAAAAAATCGAAAAGTATATTGTCGATATCGTGTTTGCCACACGATTCCCATCAGATTACGGACTTGGCGAGCTGAAAAGCATCATCTCCTTCGGAGCGTCGCCCCGTGCAAGCATCAGTATGGCGCTTGCGGCACGAGCCTACGCCTTTCTCCGTGGCCGTGGCTATGTGATACCGGAAGACGTGCGTGCCGTTTGCCACGACGTGATGCGTCACCGCATCGGGCTGTCGTATGAGGCCGAGGCCAATAGCATTGGCGCCGACGAAGTGATTAGCCAGATTCTCGACAAGGTGGCAGTTCCCTAACCGCGCCTTTTTTACGCACGAGGCTTGTCAGGCAGCCCCCACTGCCGGCATCATTTTTCTATTCCGTGATAAGGTGAATGATGGAAAAGAGCGAATTATTAAAAAAAGTCAGAAAGATAGAAATCAAGGCGAAAGGGCTCTCGCAAAACATTTTTGCGGGTGAATACCACTCCGCCTTCAAAGGGCGTGGCATGACGTTCAGCGAAGTGCGCGAATATCAGTATGGCGACGATGTTCGCGACATCGACTGGAACGTGACTGCGCGCCAAAACCACCCCTACATAAAGGTGTATGAAGAAGAGCGCGAGCTCACAGTGATGCTGGTGGTGGACGTGTCGGGGAGTAAGGACTTTGGCGCCGAAGGTGAAACCAAACGCGACATGATGGCTGAAATTGCAGCCACGCTCGCTTTCTCAGCCATCGAGAACAACGACAAGGTGGGCGTGATTCTCTTTAGCGACAAAATCGAGAAATTTATTCCTCCAAAAAAAGGTAGAAAGCACATTCTACTCGTTATCAGCACACTGCTCAACTTCAAACCCGAAAACAAAGGCACCGACTTGAACTGCGCACTCGAATTTCTCACCAGTGGCATAAAAAAACGCTGCACCGCATTTCTTGTGAGCGACTACATCGATGGAGGCGACTACAGCAAGGCGCTCTCTATAGCAAACGGCAAGCACGACCTCATAGCCGTACAGGTGTACGACAAGCGTGAGATGCAACTGCCCGACGTGGGCTTGATGCGAGTGTATGACGCCGAAACCGGCGAGGAGCGGTGGATCAACACCAGTGCGAAGAAAGTGCGCGAGGCCTACCAGCGGTGGTGGTATCAGCGCCAATTGAAAATGAGCGAGAAGCTGAAGCGCAGCTGTGTGGACTTGGCATCAATAGCCACAGATGAAGACTACACCAAAGCACTTCTCGCCCTCTTCAAGCGTAGAGGCGTGGCACGCTGACCCCACCCCAGACACTAACTTTTTCGAGAAAAGAAGCGAATCAAAAAAATAATGAACAACAGGTCTATAACATATTTAATGATGTGCCTCGCATTTTTGCTCATACCGTTAGATATGGCGGCAAAAAACGAGAATGCGCTGATTTCTAAAGCCGAGCTCACCAACCATCACATCGTGATGGGCGACACCACCAGCATGAGAATTGAAATCGTGCAGCCAAAAAATGTGGTGGCGATGGCAGGACTGGAAGTGAAGGACTCCATCAGCAGCGCTGTGGAGCTTGGCGACATCATCGCGTGCGACACCACCGACTTGGGCAACAACCGCATTCAAATCAACGCCACCTACATTGTGCAAGCGTTCGACTCTGGTGAATGGCACCTCAATCCAGCCCTCGTTATCGAACCCGACACCATTAGGTGCGACATTCCACTTGTGATAAGGGTAAGCCCCGTAAAGGTGGACCCTAACGGCGACATCAAGGATTTCGCCCCAGTGCTTTCACCCATACGCAAGTGGCTCGACTATGTGCCAAACTGGGTGGTAACCCTCTGGTGGGTGTGGGTGCTGCTGCTAATAGCCGGTGCGCTGCTATTCGCCTATCTCAAGTGGTGGCGAAAAGGAAAGAACCCGCTACGCCGCGAGAAAAAGCGCAAACCGCCCTACGAGGAGGCCGTGGAAAGGCTTCAGTTGCTAAAAAGCAAGCAGCTATGGCAAAACGGGCGTGAAAAAGACTACTATACCGGGCTTACCGACATTTTGCGCGAATACATCGACAGGCGCTTCGGAGTGAATGCCGTGGAAATGACCTCCAGCGAAATCATGGACGCACTGAAGCACAACAGCGAAACCAAGCTCGTCAACGAGCAGCTCAGCGAAATTCTCGCCATCGCCGACTTTGTAAAGTTCGCAGGTCAGCGCCCGCTTGCCGACGACAATGAGCGGTCGTATCAGCGCGCACTCAACTTCGTGGACGCCACAAAGCCTCAACCCGTGGTGGAAGGAAAGGCTCCTGCCGACAATAATATTACACGTAACAACAAAAAGAAAAAGGAGGATAACAAAAAATGATGAATTTTGCACACCCAGGATTTTTGTGGCTTTTCCTCCTCTTCATACCACTTATCGCCTGGTATGTGTGGAGCCAGCGCAAGGCCAACCCCAGCATGCGTATGTCGTCGATTAGCGCCTTCAAAGAGCTTCCCACAAGCTGGAAAGTGTATGCCAAGCATTTTTCATTCGTGCTGAAACTCTCGGCCATGTCGTGCCTCATCATCATCTTGTGCCGGCCGCAGACCTACGACAAATGGTCGACCAGCGACACCGAAGGCACCGACATCGTGATGGCCATCGACATATCTGCCAGTATGCTTTCACGCGACTTACAGCCCGACCGTCTCGAAGCCGCCAAAAAGGTGGCAAGCGACTTCGTGGCCAAACGCGAGAGCGACAACATAGGACTGGTGATTTTTGCCGGGGAGGGATTCACACTACTTCCCATGACCACTCATCAGGCCACATTGCTCAACACCATCAAAGAAATCAGCATCAACATGCTTGACGTTGATGGCACAGCTATCGGCGACGGCATTGCCACTGCCATCAACCGCATCAAAGACGGAAAAGCGAAGTCGAAGAGCATCATCCTGCTCACCGACGGCACCAACAATTCGGGGGTGGTGGCACCGCTCACAGCCGCTGAGATTGCCCAAAAAGAGGGTATACGCATCTACACCATCGGACTGGGAACACGCGGCACCGCCGAAACACCGTATGCACAAGGCTACGGAGGCGAAATCCTCTACAAGCCTATGCCGGTGACCATCGACGAGCCTTCGCTGAAAAAAGTGGCGGAGATGACGGGCGGAAAATATTTCCGCGCCACCGACAACGATGTGCTCTCCAACGTGTTTAAAGAGATCGACAAACTTGAGAAAACGAAAATCGACGTCCAGAATTTCACCAACACTCAGGACTACTACATGCCTTGGGCATGGGCACTGCTGGCACTCGTGCTGCTGAATGTAGTGATGAGCTACACCGTGCTGCGTAAGATTCCTTGATGCCGATGGCTGCGCTCTTTTTCCCCGATTTTCTGAACAGAGTGAATATCAAACAAAAAAATAAACTACGAAATTAAAGGTTTTGGCTATGTTTAGTTTTGCTAATCCCGAATATCTATATCTCCTCTTGCTGCTTCCTGTTGTGGCAGGCTTGTTTTGGCTATCGTGGCGTTCAAAAGCGAAGAGAATAGCCAAATTTGGCCGTCCAGAAGTAGTGAAGGAACTAATGCCAGAGCAGTCGAAATACAAGCCATGGATAAGGCTTTCGGTAGAGCTTTTGCTGCTGGCCTCAATCATTGTCATCTTAGCGCGCCCACGAGGAGGCGCAGAGGAAACCAGCGCCACAATGAAAGGCATCGAGGTGATGGTATGCCTTGATGTGTCAAACTCTATGAACGCGGCAAGCTCCGACAATGCGCCCGACGTGAGCCGTCTGCAACGCTCAAAGCAAGTGCTTGAAAAATTAATCGACAGGCTCACAGGCAATAAAGTGGGGCTCATCGTGTTTGCAGGCAATGCCTATATGCAGATGCCTATCACTGGCGATGCGCAAAGCGCAAAAATGTATCTTGGCAGCATTAGCACCGACATGGTGCCCACTCAAGGCACCGCCATAGGCGCAGCCATCAACATGGCATGCCAGTGTTTTTCAAGCAATCCGCGCTCACAAAAGACCATTATCGTCATCACCGATGGCGAAAACTTTGAAGACGATGCCACCTCCAGCGCCGAGGAGGCACGCAAGAATGGCATCAGCGTGAACGTGGTGGGAATTGGCTCCGTGAATGGCTCACCCGTGCCGTCTGCTGATGGCGAAGTCCTCACCGACGACAACGGCAATCCCGCAGTCTCGAAGCTCAACGAGAAAGGAGCAATGGACATAGCCAAAGCCGGCAAAGGCATGTATGTGAATGGAGCGGCAAGTGATGCCGTGGACCAGCTTTCCAGCCAATTGGAAAAGCTATCGAAAAGTGACCTTGGAAATTACTCCTACTCGCTTGAAAATGAACTATTCCCGATTTTCGCTTGGATTGCGCTCGTGCTGCTGATTGCCGAGGTATTTATTCTCGACCGCAAAAACCCATTCCTCAAGCGGTATAACTTTTTCACTAAAAAAGCCAAAAAACAATGAAACATAAAGTATTCTCATATATCATGCTGTGCGGCTTGGCTCTGACCGCTCTCTGTGCCTGCTCCAGTCACTCCACCGACGAGCCTGCTCAAAGCACTAAAGCGGAGCGCAACTTCATTGTGGAGGGCAATGAGCAGTACGCTGGCGGCAACTACACCGAAGCTGAAGCCGCCTACCGAAAAGCCCTCACCGCCAACCCTAACTCAGCCATGGCTCAGTTCAACCTTGCCAGCGCACTTCTCCGTCAAGACACCAAAATGGGGAAAAACGCTCCAGCTCCAGCCTCCCCTTCGCCTGAGCAAGGTGAAGATTCGCAGCAGGAACAAATGAGCAAGCAGCTACAAGACGCTGTGGAGATTTTGAAGAATCTGGCTGAGAACAGCACCGACCCACAGATTGTGAGTGTGGCGGCGTATGACTTGGGCAACATCTCCTACCGCCAGCAAGACTATGGCCAAGCCATTGAGAGCTACAAGGAGTCGCTACGCAAAAATCCAAAATTCAACGACGCAAGATACAATTTGCGCATGGCGCAGCTAAAGCAAAACGACAAAAACAAAAATCAGAACAAGAATCAAGACAAAAATAAGGATAAAAAGAATCAAGATAAGGATAAAAACAAAGATAAGAACAAAGACAAGCAAGATAAAAAAGACCAAAACAAGAATCAAGACAAGCAAAGCCAGCAACAGCAACAGCAGCAAAAAGGCGGCATGAGCCAGCAAAACATGGAGCAAATCCTGCGCACCATGCAAAATCAGGAAAATGCCACGCAGCAGCGCGTGAATGCCGCCAGAGCTAAGCAGCAGGAAGGTGAGCGGTCGCGCACACGAAATAAGTGGTAAACACTTCCCCTCCCCCCTTGCCTCTGGACGTTATTTTTTATCACCCTTTTTTATAACAATGAAAATACTTCAACATCTTCTTCTCTATACAGCATTAGCGATAATGGCCACACTGCCTTCCATAGCCCAACGGCTCGAATATGTAGGAGGCGGCAGTATGGGCGGCGGAAAGTTTCAACTGGTGTATCAGTTGTCGGGCGCTTCAAGCCCCGGCACTTTCAATGCGCCAAATATCGATGGCGCAAAAAAACTGTTCCAGTCTGGAGCGCAATCCATCGGCTCAAGCTCAAGCACCACAATCATCAACGGCAAGGTGGTGGAGCACAGCAGCGGCAACGTGTATCGCTACACCGTCACCTACAAGGCCGATAAAGAAGGAGCACTGAAGGTGGGCACTGCATCAGTCACCACCGGTGGCAAAAAGATTGCGGCACAAGGCTTTAAGATGAACGTTGGCAAGGCTGAACGCCAGTCCCAGTCGCCACGGTCTATCCTAAGCCAGCTTCAAAGCAGAGGCACCGATGCGGAAGACCCATTCTCGCAAGGTGAGGAAAAAGCCGTCACCTCCAACGACCTGTTCGTGAAAATAGAAATGTCGAAAGCGCGTGTCTATGAGCAGCAGGCTGTGGTATGCACCGTTAAGCTCTACACAAAGTTCCCTATCAAGGAATTTATGCCACTCCAGCAACCGGAGTACAACGGCTTCCTCATCGAGGACATCACTCCTAAAATGGCGGGCACTGCGCGAGTGGAGAAATACAACGGTCAGAACTACTACACCGCCGTGCTCCGCAAAAGCATCCTATATCCGCAGAAATCAGGCAAGCTGACCATCAATTCGGGCGAATTCGACGTAATTCCCGTACAGCGCAGAGTGTATGTAGGCCTTAATAGCGCCATAGCTGTGCCTGTGGATGGCGACAAGCTGCGCATCAAGAGCAATAGTGCCTCCGTGCAAATCACGCCATTGCCGTCGCCCCGCCCGGCAGGATTCACCGGCGCCGTGGGCGAGTTCTCCATCAAGGACGACATCAAGCCAGCCTCACTGAAGACTTTCGCCACCGCCAACTACACCGTGACAGTGACGGGCAGCGGCAATATCAAATACATCAAGGCCCCAGCCATCGGCTTCCCGAAGGAATTCGACACTTTCGACCCTCAAAACGACTTTAAAACCTCGTCGGAAGGCGACGATGTGCATGGCAGCGTCACCTTCACTTATCAGTTCATTCCGCAGCAAGTGGGTGAGTTCAGCATTGCAGAAAGCGACTTCGTGTACTTCAACCCAAACACCGGAAAATACGAGACGCTCCGCATTCCTGCACACAAGCTCCACATAGCCAAAGGCAACGAGCAGTCTCAAAACAGCCGTGCCGACTCCGACCGTATGACCGACATATATCCCGTGCACGGCGGCGACATGAATTTGAGCCACACACACACGTTGATGCTCGACTCTGTGGCCTACTGGCTGCTCATTCTCGTGTCTCTATTCATATTTGTGAGCGTGCTCGTCTTTTACCGCAAGCAGGTGAAGGAGCGTGCCAACGTGCGGTTAATGCGTGTGAAGCGCGCCAGCAAGGTAGCGCAAAGGCGATTGCGGCAAGCCAAGAAATATATGGCAGCCAGCAACATCAACGCCTTCTACGCCGAGGTGCTCACAGCCACCTGGGGATACTTGAGCGACAAATTAGGCATTCCCGCGTCGGAACTCTCAAAGGAGAACATTGATGCCGAACTGGAAAAATATGGTGTAAACGAGGCACTGCGCAAGAGCGTGCTCTCGCTGCTTGAGAAGTGTGAGTTTGCACAGTATGCACCGCAGTTGAGCGGCAATGATATGCCCTCCATAATGACCGAAGCGGCCTCTGTAATGGACAAATTAGAAAATGTGAAACGAAAAAAAACTGTCGCATAATGAAAAAGACCTTATTGCTGCTTTTCGCAGCCTTCCTATATTCTGCGGTGGCGATGGCCACCACAGCCACAGACAATGCCGACAGCGCATACAGCCAAAAGCGCTATCAGGATGCCATTAGGATATATGAGTCGCAAGCCAAAGAAGCCGGCACCTCTTCCGACTTGTTCTATAATTTAGGGTGCGCACACTATAAGATGCAAGATGTGCCACAAGCCATCCTGTGCTTCGAGCGCGCCCTGGTTCTCGATCCCTCCAACCATGATGCCCGGGCTAATTTGCAATTCGTGCGGGAGAAGGAGAAAATCGACGACGGCACCTCGGACAGCTACGTCACAGATCTGGTGCTCACCAGCGTGGGCAAGCTCTCAAGCGACACTTGGGCCATCTATGCCGCCATCACCTTTGTGCTACTTCTGCTGGCAATTGCTGCTTACATATTCATGGACAGCATTCTGTGCCGGAAAATCGGCTTTTTTGGAGCAGGAGTGCTGCTTGTGGTGTTCGTCGCCGCCATGGCGTGCGCTTTCTATCAGCGCTCCGTGGCCACAAGCCACACCAATGCCATCGTGATGACGCAGTCTGCCACGCTCAGCACAGCGCCACACACGCCCTCTGGCAAGGAAGTGGCATATCAGCTCAAAGGTGGCACCAAGGTTTGCATCATCGACTCTGTCCAGACGAGCGGAAAGCCTGCCGACATTTGGTTCAAGGTGGAGTCGCCCCGCCAGCAGCCCGCATGGATCAACGCCACCAATATAGAAAAAATCTAACCCTTTCCACTGTATATGCTTGAATATTTAAGGCAACTTGATGCAGAGCTCCTCTGTGCCATCAATGGCTGGCACTGCCCCTACTCCGACCAGCTGATGTGGATCATATCCGGAAAATTCTCGTCAGCGCTCATCATTCTGATGATACTGGCTCTTTTGGCGCGCCACCGCAAGTGGAGACAGATGCTCACACTGATAGTGATGGCAGGAGTGGTGGTGCTTCTGGCCGACCGCATTTCCTCTGGAATTATCAAGCCCATGGTGGAGCGGCTGCGGCCCACCCACGATCCATCGTTAGAGCACATCGTGCATGTGGTGAACGGCTACCGTGGCGGACTGTACGGCTTTGTGTCGAGCCATGCCGCCAACCTTTTCGGCATAGCCACACTCATCAGCCTCGTGGCAAGAAACCGCGGCACATGGATAGCTATGATGGCATGGGCCGCGGTTGTGAGCTACAGCCGCATATATCTGGGAGTGCATTACCCAGGCGATGTGGTAGGTGGCATCATCATAGGCGTGGGAGTGGCACTGGCAGTGCACTGGGTGTGGAAAAAACTACAGAAAAAGTGCGGCTTCCCCCACCCCGGCACACTCCTCGATGCTTCCGAAGCAAGGATTGTAAATGCCACCATCGTGTTTAACTTGCTGATAATAGCCATTATCGCCGCTGTCAAAACTTTTTAGAGAAAAATAACTTCAAAAATATTTTGTAATTACCGAATTTTATAATAATTTTATAGCATAAAACAATAAAATAAAACCATTTATTAACTAATTTAATTCATATAATCATGCCAAAAACAATTCCTTTCAAAGAACTGCGTCGAATCAAAGACAGCTTGCCTAAAGGTTCAATCCACAAAATTGCGGACAAACTGAACATGACTGACCAATCAGTGCGTAACTATTTCGGTGGTTCAAATTACGAATACGGAAAAAACATGGGCGTACACATTGAGCCAGGGCCCGATGGTGGCTATGTGGTCCTCGACGACACTAAAATTTTAGACATGGCCCTTGAAATTCTCGGAGAGAAGGAGGAAGCCTAAAAAGCAGAGAAAAGAAATTCACAGCATGGGGCCATTGCATCGCGCTAAGCGAATGTAAGGCTTCATGCTCTCTTTCATTTGCCGCCACATATATCACATACTTTTTCTTCATTTCACCATCACCTTTTATCACACCTAACCCATCATGGCAATCCATAGCAACAACGACCCCAACCGTCTCATCACTCTCGCCATTCACACCTACGACCGCGCCGTGGTGCTTAAATCGCAGCTTGAGCAAGCTGGCATCACATCGGTGCTGCACAATGTGAATCTGTCGGAACCAGTGGTGTCGGCTGGCGTGCGTGTGCGCATTCGCGAAAAAGACTTGCCCAAGGCGCTGACGGTGGTGGAGAGTGAGCACACAGCACCTCCAAGTGGAGTCTCGCCACAGAAAGGAATGAGGGTGCTTATTCCCGTCGACTTCAGCGACTACTCCGTCAACAGCTGCATCGTGGGGTTCGAATATGCCCACCGCTACCACGGCAGCGTGCTACTGCTGCACGCCTATATGAATGCCGAGCGCAAATTCTCTCTGCCTTTCGGCAGCGACCGCTACGAGCGTGGGGGCGACGACGACAGCACGCTACGAGCCAAGGCACTGCTGGCCATGAAGGACTTCCGCGCTAAGCTGGAAAAGATGGTCATAGATGGCACGCTGGCCAACGTGGTGTTTGAAACGGCCGTACGCGAGGGCGTGCCGGAGCAATGCGTGCTTAACCTTGCCGAAGAGGTGAGCGCGCAGCTCATCGTGATGGGAACGGCTGGCGCAAGTCAGCGCGAACGCGCGGCACTGGGCAGCGTCACCGCCGAAGTGCTCGACGCCTGCAAATTCCCCATTATGGCCATCCCCAAAGACGTTGAGGCCTCACGGCTGGCAAGGGTGAAGAATGTGGTGTTTTTCAGCAACCTCATTCAAGACGACTTGCTTTCGTTCGACCTCTTCTCACACCTGCTGGAAGTGGGCGAAATGAAAGTAAGCATTGTGCCCGTGATAGAGCGTCGCAGCAATCTCAAATACACCCAGGAAGCCAAACAGCAAGTGATGAACTACTGCAAGGAGCACTATCCGCAATGCAAATTCCAAATGTGTGATATGCCCCTCAATGGCGACCTCGACGAGTTCAAAAAATTTGCAGATGAAAATAATATCGACCTTATCTTGATTCCAAACAAAAAAACAAATATCTTTGCACGGCTATTCAATCCAAGCATTGCACACCGTGTGCTGTTCTCATGCGACACCCCCTTGCTGGCAGTGCCCATATAGAGAGTGTGTGGCATGAATATACACGCAGATCACGCAAAAGCATATAGATAGACACACACTATTCATCACACTTTTTTTACCACAATGAAATTACAATCTTTGATTCTCGCCGCCACCATCTCGCTGTCAGCCACGCCTTTCATGGGCTCGCAGGCTAACGCAGCCACGCAAATCACAGCATTCAGCCGCAACGGGAAATCAGCCCACGCCAAGCAAATGCACCGCGTGTTCGCCCTTTTGAGCAAGGGACGTTACGCTGAAGCATGGAAAGAACAGATCTCGCTTGAGAACACAATCGGCACCAACCCCCAAGCCTACGAGAATGCGCTCTACCCGCTCTACGATCTGAGCCGCGCCATGTTTATGGTATGCCCCACGAGCCAAGGAGTGGATATAAAGTACGATCCATGGACAGCTATCCAGCTGGTCAGAAACGTGTATGTGCGTGGTATAGGCATAGAGGAAGCCAACGCATTTCTTGGAGCCGACGACATACAGCTATCCACCGACCTTATCTGCAATATAGTGGAAAAGCGACTGATTGAGTGTGTGAAAACCCAGCACACCGCACAAGCCTACCGCGAGTTGCTCACCGTGCTCAGCCCCGACAACCCTGCCTACAAATATGCATCCGAGCAAGTGGCCATCTTAGAGTTCGACGAAAGCTGCTCCACCTCGGCAGGATGCCACAGCTACCTCCGCAACTACCCCAACTCCCCCTTAGTGAACAAGGCCAAGGATCGACTATTGAAACTTGATTTCGCCCACGCCAAAGAGGCGAACGACGAGAACACATGGAATAAGTTTATCGCCGACTACCAACTGGTCACCGCCGCCACCACCCAAGTGAGTGAAGCAAGAAAGGCTTTGACACGCTTGCAGGAAAACCGCCTATGCAGTAAGAACGTGCCACTGTCGGAACTCGACCAGTATGCCTCCACACATCGCCGCGAAGCAGAAAACAGAGTGTTTGTGGCTTACGACAACCTCATCAACCTTCCCACCCACTCCTATCGGTTCATGAGCCTGAAGCTCAATTTTGGTGGCTTGGTGGGCACCGTTACCGAGACCATCACCGAAAGCACGGGCACAGTGACCCAGAACCGCTACAAATTCAATGCACAAGGCCTGCTCACCGAGGCATACAACGGCCGCACAAAAGTGCTCACCATCTACACCTACGGCCACGACATGCGGCACGGCTACTATCCTGCCACCAAGAAAGAGAAAGGCAAAACCTATACCTACAAATGCACATACACACCCAGCGGGAGGCTGGCGCGCATCACCTGCACCGACGGCAGCACCGTATGCTACGCCTACGATGCCGAAGGCCGAATCACAGAACGAAGCGAAACAGCGGCAAGCGGCGGCAAGCGCACATCCACCTACAAGAGCGGCAAGATACGTACAGAAAAAACGGGCGACACCACCCTCCGATTCTCACGTTACGATGGCAGCCAAGCCACCCAAATCACCTCAGAAAAAGGAAAAACCAAGCACGAATGGCGCTACACCTACACCCCTGGCGCCGCCGGCCACTGGACCCGTGTCCGCGCCACCCTCGACGGCAAGCCCCGCCTCACCATCACCCGCACCTACCGCCCCTAACCCACCTCACATCTATAAGCTGTACTTCGCAAAAGGGTTTGGAACTGGTTTGATTTATTTAAGGGTGGTGAGGATGAAAAGCCACAGAGGACAGAGCACGAAGAACACGGCTGAAAGCAGGAAGAACTGGCGGCGGATGAATGCGCGCTCAGGCTTCTGGAATGCTCCGTTGAGGAAGGTGAAGGCCGACATGAACAGGAAGAAGTCGTCCAGGTAACCAAGCCACCCTATGCGGTCGAAGTCGATAGGCATCACTAAATATGCGATGGCGAGCAATATATACACTACCGCGCCTATGCGCAGTGCCTTCATCTTTACGGGAGATATTATTTGTTTGTTCATTTTGCTATCGTTCATCATGCTCTTTGCTTTGTAAAACATTATTTGTCAGATTTTTTCAGTTCCTTCCAGCCTATCTGAAAGAAATCCTGCTCAAAATCCTTTGGGCGCAGAACCTTGCCATCATAGATTACAATGTCGATATCTATCGGAACCTGTTCCTGCTGCCTCATCTCTTCGGTGCGTCCCTCTTCCAGCTCACGCAGCTTCAATGCCTGGTTAAGCCTTTTACACGACAGATTGCACCACACCGTGGCCACTGCGTTCCAGTAAGTGGAATTGCCGTGGAGCGCTTTCGTGCCGTAGGTGGAAGAGCACCGAAACGGTGGATACGACTTCTCCAGCCAGTCAAGTGTGTCGATTACTTTCATCAATCCTTCGGGCACATTGCTTGCCACGCTCAGCACTGCCTTTTTCATTGCCGCACCCCTTTCATCGACAAGGCTATCCGCTTGCGGTCAAGGTCCACATCTATCACGCGCACACGCACATGCTGCCCTATGTGCACCACCCGAGCGGGATCACTCACACGGTGGTCGGACAGCTGCGATATGTGCACCAGTCCATTCTCGTGAATGCCTACGTCAACAAATGCGCCAAACTTGGTGATATTGGTCACCTTGCCGTTAAGCTCCATATCCTTGTGAAGGTCCTTGATGTCGGCCACGGCATCGTCAAACTCAAATGTCTCTATCTCACTGCGCGGGTCACGCCCAGGCTTGTCGAGCTCGTTCATAATGTCGGCCAGCGTGGGAATACCCACGTTATCAGTCACGTATCGCTTAATATCGATAGAGGCACGCTTCTCCTTGTCGGCCATCAGTTGTGCCACAGAGCATCCACAGTCCCTTGCCATCTGCTCCACTATGGCGTAGCTTTCTGGGTGCACGGCAGAATTGTCGAGAGGGTTGTGGCTCTCGGGCACGCGCAAGAAGCCCGCGGCCTGCGTAAAGGTCTTCTTTCCCATTTTCGGCACCTTCATAATGTCGGCTCGCGAACGGAAATCGCCATTCTCTGCGCGATAGCTCACAATCTTCTCCGCAAGGGCAGGACCAAGGCCCGACACATAGGTCAGCAATTCCTTGCTCGCCGTGTTGATGTTCACGCCCACGCTGTTCACGCAACTTTCCACAGTGAAGGTAAGAGCGTCTTTCAGCCGATTCTGGTCCACGTCGTGCTGATATTGCCCCACGCCTATCGACTTCGGGTCGATCTTCACCAGTTCTGCCAATGGGTCGAGCAGCCGGCGGCCTATCGACACCGCCCCTCTCACGGTCACATCCTTGTCGGGGAACTCTTCACGAGCCACCTTGGATGCCGAGTAAATGCTCGCGCCATTTTCACTCACCACATACACATCCACTTTTCTGCCGTGCCGCAGGCGCTTGAGGAATCGCTCCGTCTCGCGGCTTGCCGTGCCGTTGCCAAGCGATATGGCATCGATGGCGTATTGCTCCACCAGGTCGCACACTTTCTGCGCAGCGCCGTCGATGTCGTAATGAGGCGCGGTAGGATATATCACATCGTGGTGCAGCAAATTGCCGTTCTCATCAAGGCAAACCACCTTACAGCCTGTGCGGAATCCCGGGTCCACCGCCAGTATGCGCTTATGTCCAAGTGGCGGTGCGAATAGCAGTTGGCGCGCATTCTGCGCAAACATTTCGATGGCTTCCTCATCGGCCCTCGATTTTGAGAGCGAGGCAAATTCCGTTTCGATGGACGGACGCACCAGGCGCTTGTAGCTGTCTTCAGCAGCATCTTCCACCAGCTGTGAGGCCTCGCCACCGCCTTTTACCACGATGCGGCACACATTGTCAATGGCACGCTCATCGTTGATGGCGATGCCCACTTTCAGGAATCCCTCCTTCTCACCACGGCGTATGGCAAGAAGCTGATGCGACGACACACGGCGCAGAGGCTGGCTGAAGTCGTAGTAGTTCTCATAATTGCGCCCTTCTATCTCCTTTCCTTTCACAAAGTGGGAAGTGAGCACCGCGTCGTGGCGAAATGCGCGGCGCACGCTATTTCGCACAGCCTCGCTTTCCGAAATCCATTCTGCTATAATGTCCTGAGCGCCGGCAATGGCAGCACCCACATCGGCCACGCCATCGGAGAGAAACCGTTGCGCGCGTAAGCGAATGTCGTCGGAGTGCTGCGCCATAATTATTTTAGCCAAAGGCTCAAGCCCTTTTTCGCGGGCCACCTCAGCGCGCGTGCGGCGTTTGGGTTTGTAGGGCAGATATATGTCTTCAAGTTTGTTGGCTTCCCAGCAGTTCATAATGCGTGTGGTCAATTCATCTGTGAGTTTGCCCTGAGCCTCAATACTTTTCATAATAGAGGCTTTACGCCTTTCAAGTTCGTTATAGTAGTTCAGTCGGGTTTCCACCGACTGTATGGCAATCTCATCGAGGCCACCAGTCGCCTCCTTCCGGTATCGACTGATAAATGGAATACTGTTGTCCTCTAAAAGCAGCCCCACAGTGCCAGTCACTTGGTGCAGCGGAATATTGAGTTCTTGTGAAATTAGTTGTGATATTTTGTCGGCCATAGGTATATATAAAGGGTTATTTTTTCTTTTTTGACTTTAATGTGACCACGGTGATTTCGGGCTTCACTCCTATGCGCATGGGTATGCCCACTTCACCCACGCCAGTATTCACAATCAGCGCCTCGTCGCCTTTTCGGTAGGTGCCACCCCAATAAGGCGATATAAGCCTTGCAGGAGATATTCGCGTGCCAAAGAGCGAAAGTGCCATTTGCATGGCATGGGTGTGTCCCGACAGCATCAAATCAATGTGCCCCGCGTCGGTATAGTTGTCCCAGATGTAAGGCACATGCTGGAGCACTATCTTGTAGATATTAGGATTTGTGATCTGTGGATACACCGCGCGAAGATAGTCTGGGATTTGCCAATGTGGCGGACGAAAACTGTGCAGCCCCACCACCACAATGCTGTCAGCACCCCGGTGGAGCGCAGAGGTGGAATCGTTACACACCGTCCATCCCATCTTTCTCTCAGTCAGCGTCAGATTGAGCGAGTCGGCAAACCACTCTTTCTCTGAAGTCCACGGATAGTAGGTCTTATAGTCGTGATTGCCGGGAACTGCCACCACACCGTCTGTGGCACGCAGCCTCGATAACACCGGCACAAAGGGCGCGACCTCAGCGGAATGACGGTTCACCAAATCGCCTGTGAAGCATATCAGATCTGCATTTTGGGCATTTATGCTGTCCACATACTCTGCCACGAATGCCGTGTCGGTGCCATACGTTCCCACATGCGCATCGCTAAACTGCACGATGCGGTAGCCGTCGAACGCTGGAGGAAGCTGGTCGCTTACTATGGTCACCCGGTGCACTTCAAGCGAGCGAGTGGTGACAAAAGTGCCCCACACCTCTTGGATAACCAGAAAGATGAATACCAGCACAGCCGTGTAGCGCACCAATCGCCGTGTGCCATGCCACAGGCATTTTAGCCAAGAGAGGGAATAGATAAGCAGCGACACTATTTTAGGACACTGAATACCGTAGAATGCAAGCAAGGCATACATCGCTATGCGCACATACTCATCGGTGCGCATAGCCGACAGGCACACTGCCACACACAGCACCACATACAGCACTGCGCTTACCCCACAATAGATTGGAGCAGCCCACCGTGGCCACACCCGCGAGCGGTGCAACCGGCGGTAAGCGAAAAAGTCGACAGCCAGATTCACCGCCAAGGCTATCAGCAAAGGTATCCAGTGCAGCTTCATCGGTCCATCACTTCAATGCCTCAAGCTGGTTAGTGAGTGGATTGGAGTACATCTCGAGCATACACTTGTACATGAAGTTGCGGTCGAGGTCGTTATACGGCACCTGCACCTTCTCGATTTGCCCGTTGAGATAGCCCTTGAAGGCCTCACGCTCCTCCGGTGTGTACTTGTCGGCGAAGTCACGGTTGTCGAACAGTATGTCATGGGCTATATAGTTGGTCTTGAAAATCTTATAGTTACTATGAATTTCATGATCGATAATCGTGCACACGCGCCTAATCATCAGCAGCTTGTCAAGGTCGGCAGGGATAGTGTCGAGTTTATCGTTGATGCAGGGCATAAACGTGTAGTGAATCTTGCCCTTGTAGCCCATAATGCCCGTCTGCATACTCAGCAAATCGTCGTTCTGGCTCTTCTTATAGTTCGGATCTTTGCTCTTGAGCAGAAATTCAGTGGCCTTTAGGTAGTCGTTGGGGTCGTATTCATAGCTCAACGCAATGGGAGCTATATTAAGCTCCTTCAGGCTATCGAGCATCGGCACTTCTCGGTTGCCGTAGGTGAGCATCTTTAGCAAGCTCTCCTGCGTGCGGTCGTTGCTGTCTTTGCATCGTCCCTCTCGCTGCGCCAACCACACCGAGGCATTCTTCTCCTTGATGGCAAAATGGATATAGCGCGAAAGCTGCACAGCGGCAGCAAGGGTCTGGAGGCGGCCAAGGTTGCGCTTCACGATAAAACTCTTGTTCAGGCGCACCAATTTGGTGATCCAGTCGTAAATCAAAAGATTGTTACCAATGGCTATCTCCACAGTGTCGTGGTCCTGTGTGGAGAGCAGATAGCTCAGCAGCGCAGAGTCGAGCACGATGTCGCGGTGGTTGGTGATGTGCAGATATGGTGTGTCCTTGTCGAGGTTTTCCATTCCGCTGAAGGTGAGGCCGTCGCTCGTTTTGGCAAGAATTCCGCTCACAAGCGGGGCCATGATTTTCTGTTGGAACTCCTGCTTAGAGTTGAGACTCAGAAGAAGGCGCGACACATCCGAGAACTTCTTGTCGGGCATCACAAACTTCACAACATACTGAAACATTGGCTCTTCAACCAAAATCGACATCTCGTTATGAAAGTCCTTGTCAGAGATTGGGCAAATGTCGGCAAACTCTGCAGGAATAACTACATTTTCTTTCTCCATAATACTAATTCGTTCAGAAGGTGAATACTCAATCCAAAGTTACCAATTAAATATCAAACAAGCAAACCCATAACATAATTTAATACAGACAAAGCCGGCTTAATCTACCAAATTCAAACACCCAGCAGAGTTTAACATTGCCGCCTCTAATTTTACTCTAATTTTAATGAACAATTAATAGGTATATTCCGAGAAAATCACTATCTTTGGAAGTGCATTGCATAACTAATTAAAATCAAAAACGAAACCAAACTGTAGAAAAGTCAATTTTTCTCTCGCATGAAGTACTTGAAGCTACCAAATAACGAAACCCGCATTCTGCCTTTCTACCTGGCTATGGAAGAATTCGCCGCCAGAATCATCGGTGATGACGACATCTTCTTCATGTGGCAAGTGGCCCCCACCGTGATTTTCGGACGGAACCAGCTTATCGCCAACGAGGTGAACATGCCCTACTGCCGTGAGCACGGCATCGCCACCTACCGAAGAAAGAGCGGAGGAGGCTGCGTGTTTGCCGACATGAGCAACATCATGATGAGCTACATCACTCGCAGCGACAATGTGGCGCACACTTTCTCTCGCTACACAAGCGCCGTGGTGGCCATGCTGAAAACGCTGGGGCTGAACGCGAGCGACAATGGCCGAAACGACATCCTCATCGACGGACGCAAGGTGAGCGGCAATGCCTTCTACCACCTACCTGGCCGAAGCATCGTGCATGGCACCATGCTTTTCGACACCGACATGGCACACATGCAGGGTGCCATCACTCCCTCTACCCAGAAATTGGCATCGAAAGGCGTGAGCAGCGTGCGGAGCCGCATCACCACCCTGAGCGAGCATCTGGTCGGAAGAATGGGCATTGAGCAGTTTAAGGCGTTCGTGAAAAATGAGCTGTGCGATGGCGAGACTCTTCTGACAGAAGCCGACGTCAGGAGTATTGAGGAAATTATGCAAAGCTATCTCACCCCAGAATTCATATACGGCAGCAATCCCCGATGCACCACATCATTCAATAAGCGAATCGATAACGTAGGAGAGTTTCAAATCAGCATCGAACTTGACCACAACGTAATCAAGGATATAAACATAGCTGGCGACTTTTTCGTGCTTGGAAGCATCGACGAGTGTATCATCGCGCCACTGAAAGGCGTAAGATACACCCGTGAAGCCGTGGCAGAGGCGCTAAAAGCCCTCGACGCAGGCACTGTGATCGCCAACATCACTACACAGCAACTAATTAATGTCATCTTAAGCTAACAAAACAAAAAACCAACTTTTTTTATTATGAGCGAAGAAATGAAAGTAACCTGTCTGCACGACAAACATGTGGCCTTAGGCGCACAGATGAGTCCCTTTGGCGGCTTCGACATGCCTATCCAATACAAGGGCATCGTGGAAGAGCACAATGCAGTTCGCCACCATGTGGGCGTGTTTGATGTTTCGCACATGGGTGAAGTGGAAATCACTGGACCAGAAGCGGAAATATTTGTCAACTACATATTCACCAACGACATTTCCAATGCCCCAGTAGGCAAAATATACTACGGCATGATGCTATACCCCGACGGAGGCACCGTAGATGACCTGCTGGTGTATAAAATGGGCGAGAACGACCTGTTCTTGGTCATCAACGCTGCCAACATCGATAAAGACGTGGAATGGATAATGGAGCACGCCAAAGATTTCAACGTGAAGGTGGACCACCAGAGCGACAAGTATGGCCAGCTTGCAGTGCAAGGGCCAGAGAGCGAACACACGCTGAAAGAGGTCCTTAAAATTGATGCCGCCGACTTGGTGTTCTACACTTTCAAGACGATGGAATATGATGGTGAGACCATTATCGTGAGCCGCACTGGCTACACCGGCGAAGACGGCTTTGAAATTTACGCGAGCCACACCGTCATTGGCAAGATGTGGGACCAGCTCATTCAAGCCGGTGTGCAGCCATGCGGCCTCGGATGCCGCGACACGCTCCGCTTTGAAGTGGGCCTGCCCCTCTATGGCGATGAGCTGAGCGCAGAAATCTCGCCCATCGACGCCACCCTCGGTATGTTTGTAAAGCTCGACAAACCGGGCGGATTTATCGGTCAGGAAGCCTGCGCCAAGCAAAAAGCGGAAGGCAGCCCCAAAAAGCTCGTGGGGCTGGAGCTACACGACAAGGCCATAGCCCGCCATGGCTACGAAGTGCTGAAGGGCGACATGGTGGTGGGCTACATCACCACAGGCTACCGTGGCATTTCTGTGGAGGGAAAGAGCCTGGCATTTGCGCTCGTGGACCGCGCCGTGGGCAACCTTGGCGATGAACTGAACGTGAAAATCCGCAAGAAGGTGTTCCCTGCCACCATTGTGAAAAAGAAATTCTACAAAAAATCATACAAGAAATAAATCAAACACATAATTCAAAAAAAAAACGACAACTATGAGCAAGATTATTGAAGGATACTATTACAGCGAATCACACGAATATGTGAAAGTGGAAGGCGACATGGGATTTGTGGGCATCACCGACCATGCCCAGCACGAACTCGGCAACGTGGTGTATGTGGATATGCCTGAAGTGGACGACGAGGTGAGCGCAGGCGAAGAGTTTGGCGCAGTGGAAAGCGTGAAAGCTGCCAGCGACCTATACTCGCCCGTTAGCGGCACCGTAGTGGCTGTGAACGAGGCTCTTGAAGACGAGCCTGGCCTCATCAACACCGACGCGTTTGAAAACTGGATTATGAAAGTGAAGCTGGCCGACAAGAGCGAGCTCGACGGCCTTATGGACGCCGCAGCCTACAAGGCTTTCATTGGCGAATAACCCCGTTACAAGCCAAACCTATATGCACATAGAAGGCTGAGGGGCGTGCTTACGTCCAAGCCTCTCAGCCTTTTTATCTATAAAAAACGCAACTAATTGTAATTATGAGCTATAAATTTTTCCCACACACAGAGCAAGACATACGCTCAATGCTCAAGACCTGCGGAGAAACCAGCCTCGACGGCCTTTACAAGGACATTCCCCAAGACCTGGTAATGAAAAAGGAGTATGCCCTGCCGGAGGGATTAAGCGAAATTGAGGTGCGCAAGTTCTTCAACGGGCTGGCCGAGGGCAACGAGACGCTGAAATGCCTGATTGGCGCAGGCTGTTACGACCACTACTCGCCATCTGTGGCAAGCAACATTGTGGGTCGAAGTGAATTTCTCACCTCCTACACCCCCTACCAGGCTGAAATATCACAAGGCACGCTCCAATATATTTTTGAATACCAAAGCATGATGGCTTCGCTCACTGGCATGGAGGTGTCAAACGCGTCGATGTACGACGGATGCACCGCCACGGCAGAAGCTATGATGATGGCTGTGGCAGCAGCCAAGAAGCGCAACAAAGTGCTGATTTCCGCCACCATCAACCCTATTGTGCGCCGTGTGGTGGAGACCTACGCTAAGTTCCACGGCGTGACGCTCGACACGATTGCCGAAAAGGATGGCGTGACAGACCGTGCCGACTTCGAAGCCAAAGTGGCAGCAGATGATGTGGCGGGCGTGATTGTGGCAGCCCCTAACTTCTACGGCATTGTGGAAGACTACACCGGATGGGCCGACATCTGCCATGCGCACAAGTCGCTTCTGATCATGAACTGCGTGGCATCTGACCTTGGCGTGCTGAAAACGCCTGGCGAATGGGGCGCCGACATTGCAGTGGGCGATGCCCAGAGCCTTGGCATTCCCATGAACTTCGGCGGGCCATACGTGGGCTACTTGTGCACCAGCAAGAAGCTCATCAGAAAGATGCCCGGACGCATAGTGGGCGCCACCACCGACTTAGACGGCAAGCGCACTTTCGTGCTCACCCTGCAAGCCCGCGAGCAGCACATCCGCCGCGAAAAGGCCACGAGCAACATCTGCTCCAACGAAAGCCTGATGGCGCTTTATGTGACGGTGTATATGGCGCTGATGGGCAGCGACGGGCTGAAGGAAGTGAACGAGCTGGGCTACAGCGGAGCGCACTATTTGGCCGAGAAGCTGTGCGCACTTAAAGGCTTCAGCATGGCTTACCCCGGCAAGCCTTTCCTTAATGAGTTTGCAGTGAAATTTGATGGCGACATCGACGAGCTGCAGAATGTTCTGCTCGACTACAGCGGTGTGCAGTTTGGACTGAAAATTGCCGACCACACTTTGCTGCTATGCGTCACCGAAACCACCAGCAAAAGCGAACTCGATGAAGTAATACTAACCTGTAAAGCCTACACGGAAGGAGAATACGAAGATGAATAATACTTATTATGGGAAGCTCATTTTCGAGCTGTCAAAACCAGGGCGAAAAGGATACTCCTTACCACAAAACGAACTCGCCGACTATAGCCTGACGCAACTACCAGAGTGCCTACTGCGCTCCGGCGAGCCTGACCTGCCAGAGGTGGACGAACTGACCGTGGTGCGCCACTACACCAACATGAGCAACAACAACTTCGGTGTGGACACTGGTTTCTATCCATTAGGGTCGTGCACGATGAAATATAATCCTAAAATCAACGAGGAGATAGCAGCACACCCTAAGTTCACGGGGCTTCACCCTCTTCAAAACGAGGAGACCGTGCAAGGCGCACTGGCTGTCTATTATCAGTTGCAGCGCAGCCTGTCGGAAATAGCGGGTATGGCAGAATTCACGCTCAACCCATTTGCCGGCGCACACGGTGAACTCACGGGGCTGATGGTGATTCGCAGCTACCACGCCAGCCGAGGCGACACGAAACGCACCAAAATCATCGTCCCCGACAGTGCACACGGCACCAACCCCGCAAGCGCCGCAGTATGTGGCCTCGATGTGGTGGAGGTGAAAAGCAAGCCCGACGGGCGAGTGGATGTGGATGACCTAAAACCTCTGCTCGACGACACCATAGCCGGCATGATGATGACCAACCCCAACACACTGGGACTTTTTGAAAACAACATTGCCGAAATTGCAAAACTCGTGCACGACTGCGGTGGCTTGATGTACTACGATGGAGCAAACCTCAACCCACTGCTCGGCATGTGCCGTCCGGGCGACATTGGCTTTGATGTGATGCACATCAACCTGCACAAGACCTTCTCCACTCCTCATGGCGGTGGTGGACCAGGCAGCGGGCCAGTGGGTGTGCGTGAAGGTCTCGAAAAGTTCTTGCCGAACCCTCGCGTCACCTGCGACTTCAACTCCGACGGCATGGTTGACTACAAGATAGAGATGGACAAGGATGCCTTAGGCTGTGTGAGCGGTTTCCTTGGCAACTTCGGAGTGATGATGCGCGCACTCGCCTATATCGTGACACTCGGAAGCGACAATCTGAAATGGGTAGGGCCTCTCGCCACACTCAACGCCAACTATATCAAGGAGTCGCTGAAAGATTGCTACGAGTTGCCTATTGATGGCGTATGCAAGCACGAATTCGTGTTCGACGGATTAAAGGACAAAAGCACTGGCGTAACCACACTCGATGTGGCAAAGCGCCTACTCGACTACGGATATCACGCACCCACCATCTATTTTCCACTACTCTTCCACCAGGCACTCATGATTGAGCCGACCGAAAGCGAGAGCAAAGAAACGCTCGACGGGTTTATCAGCGTGATGCGAAAAATCGCACAAGAGGCAAAAGACGACCCGGAACTGGTCAAGACTGCCCCCCACACCACTCCCGTACGCCGCCTCGACGACACCAAAGCGGCTCTCCAGCAAATAGTGACATGGAAAGAATTAATTGAGAAATAATTAATTAGAAATTAGAGATTAGAAGTTAGAGGTTCCAAGCTAAGACGTCAGGAATGTTAAGTCGAATACCGAACCATATATTAACCTCTAACCTCTAACCTCTAA
>DLLC01000034.1:0-32002 GCA_002476625.1 Porphyromonadaceae bacterium UBA7572
ACCGTGAGTAATATTGCAAATATCTTTTTCATAACATTCACAAAATTATAAAGAAAAAACAGAAAAAACAATTTTACCACACAATTTTTAGCTAAAATGTGCGTTATTGTGATTTTATGTGGTAAAATGGTGGGCTGAAGAAGGAAAAATGATGTTGGCGGTGATGGCGCTTGATGCTTATTTCTGGTTGCTTAGGTTTTCTTTGACGAATAAGATGATACTGTTTCGGTATTCATTGGTGTACCCTTCTCTAACGCCTGACGCCATCCAATATGCGTATTTGCCAGATGTTAAGAGTTTTAGTTGTTCCTTTTCGGAGCCGTATCTGAATTCGATATGGTGTGTTTCGGAGGGGGAGTCGGGGCGTATCCAGAAGAAACGAAACTCATCGTCATTTTTATCTATGCTTTCATAAATATAATTACCAAATGTATCGTTTTCCACGAAAGTGTATTTGTGGTTGAATATTTTTTCTCCGTTTTTGCCTATGCCATAAATGGTGTCGGTGCAGAAGGTGATTTTCTTGACGCTGCCTTCAAATGAACAGCAGAATTTGGCATTTTCTGGAGATGAAGTATATGCTTTAACGGCTGTTTCGCCGATAATAGTGCCTTGGCAACTTCCAATCAGCTGCGCTACAGCAGTCTTTGCCTTTTCCTTCCCTACGTATTTCTCAGCTTCGCCATTCCATAGCGTGTCATATTTGGTGTTGAGGCAAGTATTGGTGCTCAACAGCTCGATGTATGTTCCGTGTAAAGAATGGAGAAATTTATTGCCATGTGTGGCTTGTGCATTCGCTAATATTGTGGAAAGTGATATTGCAAAAAGAATTAATATTTTTTTTATCATTTGTCGTTCGTTTATTTGATTGACACAAAATTAGTGGTTTTATGCGAAGCCTTTTATCATCATTTATGATGATTTTCTGCAGCGTGATAATAATTTTAGGTGATGGTGAAAAATAAAAGTGCCGTGTAGCATTAAAAATAGCCACACGGCACTGGAAGTCATAAAAATGGAAACTTTGATTTGATTATAGGTTGACGAGGTTGATGCTCACACCGTAGTAGCCCTTGTTGGCTTGTGGATTCCACATGGCGGTGCCCGTGATAGGCATCTCGTGCTTGCCGACCTTCAGTTTGTAGGTGACGTTGAGGCGCACATCGTTGATGCCGCCTTCATCGCCGTAGAACGTCTCGCGCTTCTTGCCGTCTTCGTTGTATGTGGGCTTGAAGGCGAAATCACCAGCCACTGACGGGGTGACGATGAATTTGTCGTCTTCATACACCTTGTATGATGCTTGAATCCAGGTGGAGTAGCGCTGGGTGTCGCGGTATTCCCCTTTAGTGGAGCCACGGTCGCTTCCTGCGATGATGGTCGACCAGTAGAGGCTTAGAGGGATTTTCTCAAAATTATAGGCCAGGCTCAAGTCAAGGAAACGCCCCGTGGTGCGGCAGTTATAGTTGAAGCATTTGGCAGCGTCGCCTTCGGCATCGGTGAAGTTCCAGATATCCCATAATGCCACCGTGAAGCCGTTGATGCTGTAAGAGGCGAAGTAGTCGAACTCCTTGTATTTGTCCTTATTCACTTGCATGCCGCCCCATAATCCTATATTGAAGTGGTTGGCCTTGTCGCTGAATGAGAATTGGCTTGTGACATCGACGCCCGACGACACTTCCAGACCGCGCCAAAGATGCGACGTTTCCAGTCCGGCGTTGAAATGAATCTGTGCTGCCGCACCCATGGCAGCCGCGCCACAGATGAGCGATAGAATTAATTTTTTCATAAGAAGGTTTTTAAAAAGTTTTTAGATGTTTAATCCATTACTACTGGGCGTAGCAGAATGCGATGGCTCCATAGAGCAGCGATGCGCACACAGCACCCACGATAGGTGCTATGGTAGGAATCCAGCTGTAGCCCCAGTCGCTACCGCCTTTACCCTTGATAGGAAGCACGGCGTGGGCGATGCGTGGTGCAAGGTCGCGGGCAGCGTTCATGGCGTAACCGGTGGTGGCACCGAGCGACATACCTATGGCTGTGATTACCCAAGTGATAGGAAGTAGTCCCATTCCGGGGTTGTCTTTGCCAGCAAACCATGGGGCGATCACGAGGATGGCAAACATTAGCATAAAGGTGGCCACAAACTCCCCGAAGAAGTTGATAGGGGTGTTTTTGATAGCAGGGGCGGTGCAGAACACGCCGAGCTTGGTGGCTTTGTCGTCGGTGGCGTCGAAGTGGTCTTTATAGAATATGTACACAATCACAGCGCCCACGAAGCCGCCGAGCATCTGGGCTATGATGTAGCCGGGAACGGAAGCCCAGGCAAACTTTCCTGCCACAGCCAGACCGATCGACACGGCGGGGTTGAGGTGACCGCCTGAAGGACCGGCGATGAGTGCGCCCATCATCACTGCCAATCCCCAGCCGATGGCTATCACCACCCAGCCGGCATTTTGTGCCTTACATTTATTGAGAGAACATGCGCAGCATACGCCGTCGCCGAACAGTACGAGCACGAGTGTGCCAATAAATTCAAGAATATAATTTTCCATAATTTAGTCGATTAAAGAATTTGTTTTTTGACTTTTTTTTGATTATAATGCCTTGTGGATGTATAGGCTTTTCATCCACAAGGCAGGTGAGGGTTAATGGTTACTTTTTGTTGGAGAGCGTGCGGCTCATGGCGTCGGCCCAGCCTTTTTTCGCCTCGTCGATAGCCGGTGAAGCCTTTGGCTCGAATTTACGCTCCACTTGCCACTGCTTCTTGATTTCATCAAGATTCTTCCAGTAGCCCACTGCCAGGCCTGCGAGGTAAGCGGCGCCTAAAGCTGTGGTTTCGGTAATTTTTGGACGGACCACCTCCACGCCGAGCAGATCGGCCTGGTACTGCATCAGCAAGTTGTTACGCGATGCGCCACCGTCCACTTTCAGCTCGGTTAGTGGCGCGCCAAGGTCTTTGGCCATGGCGTTGGCAATGTCAAGCGTCTGGAAAGCGATTCCGTCGAGTGCCGCACGGGCAATGTGTGCCGCGGTGGTGCCTCGGGTGATGCCCACGATGGTGCCACGGGCGTAGGCGTCCCAGTAAGGTGCTGCCAGGCCTGTGAGCGCAGGCACGAAATACACGCCGCCGCTGTCGGGAACGGATGATGCCAATTTCTCCACTTCGCTGGAGCTTTCAATAATGCCCAGACCGTCGCGCAGCCATTGCACCACAGAACCGCCCACATAGATTGAGCCTTCGAGGGCGTAGTTCACTGTGTCGCCAATCTTCCATGCGATGGTGGTGAGCAAGTTGTTTTTCGACATCACGGGCTTCTTGCCAGTGTTGAGCATTACGAAGCATCCTGTGCCGTAGGTGTTTTTGATAGCGCCGGGCTCGGTACACATTTGGCCGAACAGGGCTGCCTGCTGGTCGCCAGCAATGCCGCTGATGGGCACTTCGTGCGCGAAAATGGTGGTTTTGGTGTGTCCGTAGATTTCCGAGCTCGATTTCACCTCTGGAAGCATGCTGGCTGGAATGTCGAGCAGGTCGAGCAGTTCCTCGTCCCATTTCAGATCCTTGATGTTGAAGAGCATGGTGCGTGAGGCGTTGGTCACGTCGGTCACATGCACCTCGCCTTTAGTGAGCTGCCACACCAGCCACGAGTCCACGTTACCGAAGCGTAGCTTGCCTTGCTTGGCGAGGTCGCGTGCGCCTTCCACATGGTCGAGAATCCATTTGATTTTTGTGCCGCTGAAGTAAGCGTCGATAATCAGTCCTGTCTTTTCGCGAATTTTGTCAACGAGGCCTTTAGCCTTCAGTTCGTCGCAGAATTCTGCGGTGCGCCGGTCTTGCCACACGATGGCGTTGTAGATAGGCTCGCCGGTGTCGATGTTCCACACGATAGTGGTTTCACGCTGGTTGGTGATGCCAATGCCGGCAATGTTCTTTCCGTTGATGCCGATGCTGGTGATAGCCTCGGCAATCACAGCCGCTTGCGAGCTCCAAATTTCATGTGGGTTGTGTTCCACCCATCCTGGGTGAGGGAAAATTTGGGTGAATTCCTTTTGTGCCACAGAGCAGATTTTTCCGTCGTGGTCGAATACAATAGCCCTTGAGCTGGTAGTGCCCTGATCAAGTGCAAGGATGTACTGTTCCATAAAGTAGTTTTTTAAGGGGTTAATAATGATTTTTGTTTTTAAAATTAACTGTTTATAGTTGAGTCAGTTATTTCCTTAATTGGCTATTCTATAAATAGAGAAGTCTTTCCCTAAGAAAATAGTGAGCAAATGCTCTATTGTTTTATTTTTCAAAAGCAAATTTATTAAATGTGATGGGAGGCGCAAGTTATTAAGTATTTAAAAAATGTTAATCCATAAAGACTTGTGATAAATAGAACACATATTTTCGCTTATGGGAAAAAACGAAAAATGCGAGGCGCACCTGCCCAGGGTGTTAGGAAGGTGAGTCTCGCAAGGTTGCTGTGGGTGAAATGGAATACTACATGTAGATTTTGTGCTGGGCTGCCAGGAGGGTGTTCTGCATCAGGGAGCAGATGGTCATGGGGCCTACACCTCCGGGCACAGGGGTGATGAAGCTGCACAGCGGCGCCACTTCATCGAAGTCGACATCGCCATAGAGCTTGAAGCCGCTTTTTGTGGTGGTGGAGGGAAGTCGGGTGGTGCCCACGTCGATCACCACCACGCCTTTTTTCACCATGTCGGCTTTCACAAAGTGAGGCTGGCCTATGGCGGCGATAAGGATGTCGGCTCTTCGGCACTGGCGTGGAAGGTCTTCAGTGGCGCTGTGGCACACGGTGACGGTGCAGTTGCCAGGAGTGTCTTTTTGCAGGAGCATCTGTGCCACGGGCTTGCCCACGATGTTGCTTCGTCCCAGCACCACGCAGTGCTTGCCGCTGGTTTCGATTCCGTAGCGGTCGAGCAGGGTGAGTATGCCTTGGGGTGTGGCGGAGCGGAAGCAGGGCAGTCCAATGGACATGCGCCCCACGTTGATGGGGTGAAAGCCGTCCACGTCTTTACGGTAGTCGATGGCCTCGATCACTTTTTGCTCGTCGATGTGGCGAGGAAGCGGAAGCTGCACGATGAATCCGTCAACATCGCTGTCGAGGTTGAGCTTGTGGATGGCTTCAAGCAGTTCTTCTTCGGTGACGCTGTCCTCAAACCTGACGAGTGTGGACTTGAAGCCGCATTCAGCGCAGGCTTTCACCTTGTTGGCAACGTAGGTCTCGCTTCCACCGTCGTGTCCTACCAGAATGGCCGCCAGGTGTGGTTGCTTCTGGCCGGCTTCAACCATTCGTTGCACTTCCTTTGCAATTTCTTGCTTGATTTCTTTTGCTGTTTCTTTTCCGTCGATAATTACCATGATTAGAAATTAGAGATTAGAGAGGGTTGATAAGTTAGAAACACGCTATGTTTCTAATTATAAACATTCATCATCAAAGTGAAGGGCTTCTCGTGTGAGTAAGCGAGAAGCCCTTTATTAGTGGTGCCGGGGTTATTTGCGGCGCATGCCTTTAATCATCTGCATTGGGTTTTTGGTGGCCACGGAGTGCATCATTTTGCGTGTGGCGTCGAACTGCTTCAGCAGTCGGTTCACCTCTTCGATTTTTGTTCCTGAGCCAGTTGCGAGGCGCTTGCGGCGGTGGCCGCTGTCACGGCCGGTGAGCAGCACTTCGGGGTGTTCGCGCTCGAATGGAGTCATAGAGTCGATGATAGCCTCAATGCTCTTGAACGCGTCGTCTTTGATGTCCACATCCTTCAAGGCCTTTCCCACGCCAGGAATCATAGAGGCGAGGTCTTTCAGATTACCCATCTTCTTAATGCTGGCGATTTGGCTTTTGAAATCGTTGAAGTCGAAAGTGTTTTTACGGAGTTTTGCCTCCAGTTTTTTTGCTTCGTTTTCATCGTATTGCTGCTGCATACGGTCCACGAAGCTCACGATGTCGCCCATGCCGAGAATACGGTCGGCCATACCTTGTGGGCGGAACGGGTCGAGCGTGTTCTTGTCCACGCCTTCACCTGTGCTCACAAATTTAATAGGCTTGTCCACCACGGCGCGGATAGAGAGAGCCGCACCACCTCGGGTGTCGCCGTCGAGCTTGGTGAGCACCACGCCGTCGAAGTCGATGCGCTCGTTGAACGCCTTGGCGGTGTTCACTGCATCCTGACCCGTCATGGAATCGACCACAAATAGCGTTTCGGTAGGGTTGATAGCCTTCTTGATGGCTTCAATCTCGTTCATCATCTGCTCATCCACGGCAAGGCGGCCTGCGGTATCCACAACCACCACGTCGTTGCCATTGGCCTTGGCGTGCTGAATACCGTTGAGGGCGATGCTTACGGGGTCTTTGCTGTCGGGCTCGCTATACACAGGCACGCCCACCTTCTCACCGTTCACCTTGAGCTGCT
This sequence comes from Porphyromonadaceae bacterium UBA7572, assembly GCA_002476625.1. Lineage (GTDB taxonomy): Bacteria > Bacteroidota > Bacteroidia > Bacteroidales > Muribaculaceae > Sodaliphilus. Next base: position 6,409 of record DLLC01000034.1, read on the forward strand.
CGATAGCTGCAGGGCGGTAAACGTCGCACGCCACCAGCAGTGGCTTTTTGCCTTTTTCCTGCTTGAGCTTATTGGCCAGTTTGGATGCGAAAGTGGTTTTACCCGAGCCCTGCAGACCCGACATCAGCACCACGGCGGGTTTGCCTTCAAGGCTGAAGGGGGCTTCCTCGCCACCCATGAGTTTCACCAGCTCGTCATGCACGATTTTCACCATCAGTTCGTTTGGCTTCAATGCGTTGATCACATTTCTACCGAGAGCTTCGTTCTTCACGCGGTTGGTGAATTCCTTTGCCACCTTATAGTTAACATCGGCATCAACGAGGGCGCGACGCACTTCCTTCATAGTTTCGGCAACGTTGATTTCCGAAATCTTGCCTTGTCCTCTCAAGACCTTGAACGACCTTTCGAGTTTCTCGGATAAATTTTCAAACATATTATATGAGTGTCTTTTATATCAAATTACTGAATCCACTACAAAATTAATACCATTTCAGCATTTGACCAAATAAAACTGCTTGTCCTTGATGATTTGCCCATGCCCAGCCACGGAGGAACGGGTTGGCGGGTGTGCGGTGCCTACTTTGCCGTGCCGCTTTAGTGCGTCTGTACAAAGTCTGTACAAATGTTTACACATTATATTTTGTTGAGGGTTTGGTGATAGCAGAAAAAACCTTATCTTTGTGATGATGAAAAATTTTGACCCTCATAACTACGGAAATAGGAAATACAGGGTGCTGATGGTGTGCTTGGGCAACATTTGCCGGTCGCCATCGGCGCAGCACGTGATGGAGCATCTGGTGTCGCAGCGTGGATTGTCGGATTTGATAGAAGTGGACTCTGCCGGCACATACGGTGGGCATGCCGGTGACTTGCCCGACCCCCGAATGCGTAAGGCCGCAAGCCGCCGTGGGTATCAGCTCACCCACCGGGCCAGACGAGTGACTGGCAGCGACTTTGCTGATTTCGACTTGATTGTAGGTATGGATAGTGGCAATGTGAGTGACCTGCGTATGATGGCTGCCTCTCCAGAAGAAGTGGCGAAAATAGATATGATGGGACGCTACATTCGCTGTTTTCCTCACTATGATTATGTGCCCGACCCCTATTACGAGGGTGCCGAGGGCTTTGAGCTGGTGCTCGACCTTTTAGAAGATGCTTGCTCCAACTTGCTCGATAAAATTGAGGGTGAATTAGTGGTTAGTGATTAACGATTAACGATTTTGGACCTATAAAACCTATTGGACCAATCAGCCCCTTACCCCCTAACCGATATACTCAAAATCACTATTGACTAAAAAAACTATATATAATGAAAAAAATTTTTTCTTTGTTGACCACCACGGCTGTGACACTCTCGGCAATGGCTCAGTCATCTCCTATCTCTGTTCGCTGGGAAATGGGGCGCAATGAAGCAGAAAAGGGCTATTACAGTTCGCGGTTTGTAATCAAGAATGTGAGTGCAGAACCTTTGCAGAAGAATTGGCAATTTTATTTCAACCAGTTCTCCCGCCGGTTGCGCCTTGCCGACACACTGCCCGTCGGCATTAAAGAAGTGGGCACAGCCTACTATCAGGTCACGCCCAACGGGCGCTATCACACGCTCGCTCCAGGCGACTCGATGGTGGTGGATATGCTGATGCGCGGCACTATGGTGAATGTATGCTACACACCTATGGGTGGACATGTGGTGATGAATGGCGACACTCACTCGCCCCTTGCGGTGAAAATCGACGTGGCACCCCTCGACAATCCCGGCCAGTTTCAATCCCGGCCTAACGACTATCCTGATGGAGGCAGAGTGTATGCCTTCAACCAGACTTTGCAGAATGCACAGGCTCCTGCCCACTGCTACGACATTTTCCCCACGCCTAAAAGCGTAGCTCTCACTGGCGGATTTACCCAGGTGGGCAATGTGGTGAGCGTGAAGTGGGGCAAGTATGCCGATGCCAAGCGCTATTTGATAGAGCAGTTGAAAAAGCGTGGCATTTATGCCACGGGCACCCCAGGCACCACCATTTCTTTTCAGCCAAGCAAGGCGCTTTCAGGCGAAGCTTATGAAATGACGGTGAATGATGGCATGGTGGAGATTTCGGCAGGCACGCTCCAGGGCGCGATGAATGGGGTGAAGACGCTTGTTGCCGCACTCGACCACAGCAAGGCATACCGCATAGAGAACGCTGTTATTAAGGATGCTCCCGACTTCGGCCATCGTGGCTTTATGCTCGATGTGGCGCGTAATTTCACCACATTCGACAATGTGAAACGGGTGATCGACCTATTGGCCTACTATAAGCTGAATGTGTTTCACTTCCACATTACCGACGATGAGGCATGGCGGCTGGAGATTCCTGGCCTTCCTGAGCTCACGGAGGTGGCATCGCGCCGAGGATGCACACTTGACGAGAAGGAGTTTCTTGCCCCAGTGTTCGACGGCAACGGCAATCCCGACGACCTTACCCAGAGCGCAAACGGATATTATACGCGCGCGCAGATGATTAGCTTGCTGAAATATGCCACTTCGCGCGGCGTGAAAGTGATTCCTGAAATTGAGACTCCTGGCCATGCCCGTGCCTCCATTGTGGCTATGAAGGCAAGATACCGCAAATATGCCGCTACAGGAGACATGGCTCTTGCCGAGCAGTACAAACTGTGGGACGATGCCGACAAAAGCGTTTACTCTTCGGCTCAGGCTTACCACGACAATGTGCTCAACTTGGCCCATGAGGGCGTTTACCGCTTCGTTTACAAGGTGGTGGACGAGCTTGAGAAAATGTGGAAAGAGGCTGGGCTTACCCTCGACATGGTGCATCTTGGCGGTGACGAAGTGCCCACAGGAGCATGGGAGGCGTCGCCCGATGTGCAGACCTTTATGAAAGAAAAAGGCATGAAAAAAGTTCACGAGGTAAGCGAGTATTATATGCGTCGTGTGTCGGAGCATTTGGCGCAGAAAGGCATTAAGGTGGGAGGCTGGCAAGAAGTGGGCATTGACCACCCCGACAGCCACATGGCAGAAGTGGCGCCTCGCTTCGGTATGGTGAACGCGTGGAGCACCGTTGGCAGCCGCGCCAATGTGCCTTACCGCCTGGCCAATGCTGGCTTCCCGACAGTGCTCTCTAATGTGACAAACTTCTATGTGGATATGGCATACACCTGGCATCAATACGACAAAGGGCTGCATTGGGGCGGATATGTGGACGAGTACTCCTCGTGGTTCGCACAGCCATTTGATGTATATCGCTCCGAGCGTTATGATTATAGCGGAATGCCACTTGATGTGCTGAAAGCTGCTGAAGGAAAAACCAAACTTGAAAAGCCTCAAAACATTATCGGCGTAGAGGGGCACCTATGGGCAGAGACCATTCGCTCATTCCCTCAGGTGCAAAGCTACATGCTCCCTAAAATTTTTGGCTTGGCGCTTCGAGGCTGGAATGCACGGCCCGAGTGGAATGATGCCGACCCGCAATCGTTCACAGCCGCACGTGCTATGTATAATGCCAAAGTGGGTAAGGAACTTGGCGTGGTTAGCCGGTTGGGCTATGTGTTCCATTTAGGACAGCCCGGTGCGGTGGTGGACGATGGACGGCTGCTTGTCAACACCCGATACTCCTGCGAGGAAGTGCATTACACGCTCGATGGCTCTGACCCCACCACTTCGTCGCCTGTGTGGACTGCACCGGTGCGAGTGGCCGACTCTGTAAAGCTCGTCAAGGTGAAGTCGTTCTTCCTGGGCAATGAGAGCCTCACTACCTATCTTTGGCGTTGAGCAGCAGAATTGATTGCGCTTCATCATGTGGTATGAGATGAAGCATGCTTTACGGGTGAAGGTCACCGAAGATGACTTTCTCCCGTTGGCTTATATTCTTTTCGCTGTTGGAAGGGAATTGCAAATGGGACTGAAATTAGTGGCTAAATGCGCTTTCATTTCAATGTAAACTCCTGAGAATAACCTATTTTTTTTTTTTTTTTTTGAAACGTTAACGGAAATTTACGGTCGTTTTTGTGTGCTTAGTTCTCTACATATGAGGTGAATGTGTGGAATTTTTCGTAAATTTGCAAAACTTATATAATTCAACTGTAATTTATGAAGAAACTTTCGGTGGTGGTTCCTTGCTATAATGTGGCAGACTATCTGGTTAGGTGCCTTGACTCGCTGTTGGAACAAGACCTCGACGCGGCAGAGTATGAGGTGATAGCCGTGGATGATGGCTCTACCGACGCCACCGGGGAAATTCTTGACCGCTATGCTGCTGACCACCTTCAGTTGAAAGTGATTCACAAGCAGAATAGCGGTGTAAGCTTCGCGCGTAACACTGGTCTTGATATGGCTCAGGGCGAATATGTGTGGTTGGTCGATGGCGACGACTATGTGGCGCCTTGCTGCATGGAGAAATTATTGGAGATTGCTCAGCAGAATAGTCTTGACTTGCTGGCGTTTGGATCGATGGCAGTGAATGACAATGAGCCACAGCCTATCGTGAAAAAATTATCAGTGCAAGACGTGGCTGTGCAATCGGGGGCTTCATATTTGTCGGCCAATTGGATGCAGGGACCGGTGTGGTGGTATATGGTTAAACGCGAATTACTCAACAGTGAGCCTATAAGGTTTCCGGAGGGCCACATGCTGGAGGATTCTCCATTCACCCCCGATGTGCTGCTCTCGGCACAGCGAATGGCAAAGATTGACGCAGTGTGCTACTTCTATGTGCAGCGTGGCAGCAGCATCATGCACAGCACCGACAAGGAGCATAGGAAGAGGCTGCTCGACGACTACATCTACGCCTATAGGCTGACCGATGCGGTGATTGCTAAGCATCGTGCCAAAATGGACGATTCCGCCTACTGCCGGCTGACTTCGCGCCGCAACAGTTTTTTATATTTTGGCATTTTCCGCGCGCTGAAGGCTGGCGTGCTGAAAGACTACTACAGCCGGCTTAACTACGAATGCCTTTTCCCGCTTCAATCGCTCGACCCAAGAGAATTTCCAGCTAAAAAGTGGCGCTTGCTGCGAATGTTGTTCAATAGCCCGAAATTGATGATTTGTGTGGAGACTATGTTCAAAATTTTGAAATGAACCAGAAACTAAAAGATATAGCCATATTTGGCGCAGGAGGTTTTGGCCGTGAGGTGGCTTGCCTCTTGAGGAAGATTAATATGAAAGAGCCCACCTGGAATTTTCTGGGGTTCTACGACGACGGTCTTGAGAAAGGATCGCATGTGGACTATGGAGAGATTCTTGGTGGCATTTCCGACCTTAATGCTGTGGACCGCCCACTGAATGTGGTGGTGGCATTAGGTGTGCCTGCCACATTGAAAAAAGTGGTGGAGAAGATTCATAATGAGAATATTCAGTTTCCTAACATCATATCGCCCGACACGCAGTGGCTCGATCCCGACAATGTGAGACTCGGACAAGGCAATGTGCTGAGTGTGGGCAGCTACTTCTCATGCAATGTGAGCATGGGCGATTTTAATATGTTTGTGGGTTACACCACTGTGGGGCATGACAGCGCCTTCGGAAGCTACAACAGCCTGATGCCTGGTGCCAGAGTGTCGGGGAAAGTGACCATTGGTGACGGCAACTTGATAGGCTCCGGATCGGTGGTGCTTCAGGGGCTTACCGTGGGGTGCGATACCACCATCGCAGCCGGCTCCATCATTATGAGTAACACCAAAGACGGTCACACCTATCTCGGCAGTCCCGCAAAAAAAGTGTTTTAACTGAATTAGCCATCCTTTATTCATCACAATGACCGACAGCTTGAAATTTCATCATATAGGAGTGGCAGTTTTTTCGATAGAGAAGACCGCAAAATTCTATACCGACGCGGGCTACGTAAAAACAGATACCGTGTTCGACCCCATTCAGCGTGTGAATATATGCTTCCTCGCCAAAGACGGTATGCCCACTGTAGAACTACTTGAGCCAGTGGACGAGACTTCACCGGTAAACGATGCGTTGCGCAAAAATGGAGTAGCGCCCTATCACACCTGTTACGAGGCCAGCGATTTAACCCAAACAGCTGTGGAATTGAGAAAGAAGCGCATATTCCCACTTGGTGAAGCAGCCAAGGCGGTGGCTTTCGGTGGCAGGAAAGTGCAGTTTTTCTATAATAAGAACATTGGCTTAATTGAAATTGTGGAAAAATGAAATGGTTCGTTTTTAGAAATAATACGGTAGAGGCTTTTTTCGATGAAAAGACCACAGCCTTCTCTGGCTACGACGATGTGAGCGAGGTGCCTGCCAGCGCCGACGGCTACATCTGGTTCTACCAGGTGCCTGTGAAATTCAACAGCACCGTGCTGGCGCAGGAAATCAGCTTCATCACCGAAAAGCTGCAGCTCGTGTGCAGCCAGATAAAGAACAAGCCTTTTGTGATATTCACGCTTGAGAACCTGGTGGACCTGAAGCTTGAGACTGGCGACATGGCAGTGCTCGACGCCATCGACAAGTTCGATTTCACAGCCCGGCATCTGGCTCAAGAGCATCAGCAGGTGAAGGTGGTTGACTTCAGCGAGTTTACGATGCGGTATGCTTCCGACCAACTGGTGAACTGGAAATACTATTTCATTTCGCAGTCGCTGCTCAGCCCCAAGTTGGCAAAAGACTTTAAGCTGTGGTGGCAGCACATAGAGGGTGAGTTGATGTTCAACCGTAAAAAGTGCCTTGTTCTCGACCTCGACGACACCATTTGGGGTGGCATCTTAGGCGAACAAGGGGCCGACGGCGTAAAGGTGGGGGGCGACTACCCAGGCAACGCCTTCCTCTATTGGCAGCGTGGACTGGTGGAATTGAGCAAAAATGGCGTGATTCTCACCATATGCAGCAAAAACAATGAGGCCGACGTGCTTGATGTATGGCTCAACAATCCATTTATGGCTCTCAAAAAAGAGCACATTAGCGCTTACCGCATCAATTGGAAAGACAAGGCCTCCAATATCAAGGAACTGGCCGAGGAACTCAACATTGGGCTCGACAGCATGGTGTTTGTGGACGATAGCCCCACCGAGCGTGAGCTTGTGAAGCAAATGCTGCCTATGGTGGAGGTGCCCGATTTTCCTCGACATCCTTATGAGCTGGTGGACTTTTTTCAGCAGCTTGTGAAAGACCATTTCCGCATTTATGAGCTAACAGCCGATGATGCCGACAAGACCAACCAATACAAGGCGAATGCCAAGCGAAAGTCGGAGCAGAAACGCTTTGCGCATTACGACGACTTTCTGCGCAGCCTTGATATGGAAATCAGGGTGGAGAAGGCCAACGACTATAATTTGCCTCGCATAGCCCAGCTCACGCAGAAGACAAACCAATTCAATCTCACCACTCGGCGCTACACGCAGGCCGACTTGCGTCAGATGATAGCCGACGGCGCTATGGTCTGGTGCATGAGCGTGAGCGACCGCTTTGGCAGCTATGGCATATCGGGGGTGATGATTGTGGCGCCCACAGGCACCGACAAGGCAGATGTGAATACGCTGCTGCTCAGCTGCCGAGTGCTGGGCAAGGGCATTGAGTACGCTTTTGTGAACTATATGTTCCAGATGCTGTCGGAGCAGGGCTATAAATCACTCACTGCCACCTATCGGCCTACATCCAAGAATATCCTGGTAAAAGACTTCTGGAAGGAGGTGGGCGGTGAGCCTTTGAGCCAGAATAAGGAGGGCAGCACCTATATGGTGACCCTCAACCACAATTTTCAAATCAAAAATTATTATCGATTCTCACAACAATATGGAAAATAAGATTCTTGAAATCATGAAAGAGGTGTTCGACACCTCCAATATCGACACCACTTGCTCGCAGGACTCTTGCGAGAACTGGGACTCGCTACACCACCTGATGCTCATATCCGAGCTGGAGGAGGCCTTCGACGTGGAGTTCGACCCCGAAGAAATGGCGGAAATGAAAAGTTACGATGGGGTGAAGGCCGCACTCGAAAAAAAACGTTCTTGATCAACTTTAGTAACACCTCGGAGAAAACTTTCACACATGAAAATTGTGTATTGCATCAATTCTATTCGCACTTTAGGCGGTGTGGAGCGGGTGACGGTGGTCAAGGCCAACGCCCTTGCAGAAATTCCAGGCAATGAAGTGTATATAGCCGTACTCGACGATAAGAAAGGCGAGTATGTGCACTTGCCTTCTGCTAAAGTGAAAGTGGTGGACCTTGATGCAGTGTTTTTCCCGAAAGGAATGCCAGGCTCAAAGGTGAGCTATGTGCTACAAATCAGGAAAAAAAGCCGAGAATACTTTTTGAAGTTGTCGGCTTTCTTACATCGCCTATGCCCAGATGTAGTGGTGTCGGTTGGGCATACGGAATTTTATGTTCTCCCCAAAATAAAGGGGCCATGGAAATTGGTGAGAGAGCAGCATTTGGCCTCTAATTACCGAAGGCGCCTATGCCGAGGAGAAAGCCTGTTTAGGCATATCACGGCTTTGTACGGCTATTTGATGGATAAGCACTATTATCCTAAATACGACAGGATAGTCACGCTTACAGAGGACGACAGGCAGAAGTATTGGAGACACTGCTCAAAGGTGGCGGTGATTCCTAACCCGGTGAGTTTTATATGTGATAAAACTGCGGAATTAACAGCCAAACGAATTGTGTCGGTAGGTCGGCTCGCGCCAGTCAAGCAGTTTGATGTATTGATTAAGGCTTTTTACATTGTGCATCAGGCTCATCCCGACTGGACGCTGGAAATAGTGGGTGATGGAGAACTCAAGCAAGAGCTGCTTCAGCTTATACATGAGCTAAGCCTTGACGACAGCGTGAGTCTGCTGGGCCGGCGTTCGGATGTGGAGCAGATATTGCTGAACAGCTCTATCTTTGCGTTTTCGTCAAGTTTTGAGGGGTTTGGCTTAGTACTGCTTGAGGCTATGGAATGTGGTCTGCCAGTGGTGAGTACCGACTGCCAATACGGGCCCAATGAAATTGTAACAGAGGGCGTTGATGGATTTTTAACACCTGTTGGCGATATTGAATATATGGCGAAGGTTTTATGCTATTTGATTGAAAATGAGGACATAAGAATAGAGATGGGAGGTGTGAATGCAAAGCTGAAGGCCAGCCAATATCACCCCAGTGCGCTTGCATTGCGATGGACCCATTTTTTTCGTAAACTGATAGATGAATAAGATAAGGATTTCGGTGGTCGTGCCAGTCTACAATGTGGCACAGTACGTTACGGAGTGTCTGCAAAGCTTGTTTGATCAAACTTACAAGGAGTTTGAAGTGGTGGTGGTAGATGACTGCGGAAGCGATAACAGTATGGATAAAGTGCGTGAGTGCATAGTCCACAATGGCTTTAATAATTGTGGGCACGATAACAGGGAATGTTATCATTCGCCCGACAATGATATGGAAGTGATAATCGTGGCTCACACCTCAAACCAGGGCCTGAGCGCGGCTCGCAACACCGGCATAAGGAATGCCTCTGGCGACTATTTCTTCTTCCTCGACAGCGATGACAAAGTGATGCCTAATTGCTTGGAGCTGCTAAACAAGCAGATTAAGATCCACCTTGGAGGAGTAGATATGGTGCAGTGCGGTATGAAAGGAGAAGACCCTGTGAAAAACCGCTATTTTCATGATTTTATTGATTATCAGCATGTGCCGCTTTATATGGAGGGGCGGAGGTGTCGTTCGATTCTGTATGGACGCAAGCTCGGGATGATGGCAAATGGCCGCATGGCAAGCCGACAGTTTATTTTTGACAATAACCTTTTCTTCAAGCCTGGCATTATCCATGAGGATGACGAGTGGACCTTTAGAACGGCTAAGTATATCAATAGCTATGCCTATATTCCAGAAGAAATATTCTTCTACAGGTGCAATTATGATGGAATTATGGCTCACGCAAATTCAAAGAAGGCCTATACATCTTTGTGCGGAATAGCCGACGAAATTCTCGACCAGCTACCCCCATTTCACTATTACTTTACAGAGCTACTTTATGCGATCCGTGAAATGAATATCGCATGGGAAAACGCTGGTGTCAATCCCCTCGACCACATGAAATATGGCAAAAATGTGCTGATACGTGCCATATACAGGCACTGGCGTGGCGGAAAGATAATGAAGGTGGCTACGTTTTTCCTGTGTGGCACGCTCTTTTGGACGAATCGCTTTTTTATTAAGAGGTAGCAATGACCAATAGCGACAGACATATCACCCTCTCTGTGATAGTGCCGTGCTACAATGTGGCGCGGTATCTTGCCGACTTTTTCCGGTGCATAGAAAAGCAATGGGGTGAGCACGATGATTACGAGGTGATTTTTGTGGACGATGGCAGCACGGATGGCGCATCGGAGCTGCTTCGGAGCTTTGTGGCGCGCGATCCCCGGCACCGAGTGCTCATTAGCCAGCGGAATGCAGGCGTGTCGGCTGCCCGCAATGCCGGCATCGATGCCGCGCGGGGAGAGTGGATAGGTTTCGCCGACCCTGACGACTTGATAGCCGATGGCGCCTACGCCTACTTAATGGATCATTTCCTTTGCAAAGATACTGATATGGTGAGTTTTGAAATTTTGTGGGTTGATGAAAATCAAAGCGCAGATTTTAAGCCGCAGGATAAGCCAAGTGTGATATGGGAAGGAAACAGCCGTGGTTTTGGCAAAGTATTGTTTTCTGCCTGTCAGTGCATTTATTGCAAAGCTGTGATTGAGCAATTCAATATTCGCTTTTGCGCTTCAATTTCCAGTGCAGAGGACACGCTGTTTAATGCTCAATTGATGGCAACTGGCCTTCGCTTGAAGCACACAGATTTTAATTGCTACTATTATGTTCAGCATCACGACTCCACAACACATGCATTGGACATAGATCGCTTGCGGAGGCTCATCAGCAACGCGCTTTATGCTGCAGACCAGGTGACTGCTCTTAGAAGTTGTGGCTTTAATCCCCAACCGGTGCTTATAAAATTGGCTTATTTTGCTCTTACCCATGTGTTGCGGAGCAATATGGGGGTAGGGGAGGCATCCCAAGTGTGTTACAGATTGAGAAAAACCTTAGGGATGCCGCTTCTGGCGAAAGGCTGGAATCAAAAGACACTCCGTATGTTATTATACCACCCTGCTATTTTGCCGATATTGAGAATCGGAGTGAAATTAAGAAGGCTCTTCCATTGCCTATTTAATAGGCCGAATTGGAAAAGATGAGGCAGTGGAAACACATGATGATTACGAGGTGATATTTGTGAATGATGACAGCACAGACGGCACGCTGTCGTGTTGCTGCGCTCTGTGCATTAACCCACGAATTGGTAGACTTTTCGGACCACGAATCACACGAATTTTGCGAAAAGGAGATTCAATTAATTTCACACTTCTCTTATTTTTGTGAAATTCGTGTGATTCGTGGTTTGATATTTGTGGTGTGCTGTGTGTGAAAAAATGCGAAAATGGTTAATGTAGTAAAAAAGTAGGGTGTTCAGACGGATAACAGCATATATTTTTGTAAATTTGTGAGAATTAACGAAAAATTATCTAACTTATAGCTTATGGCTAAAATACACGGAGCTGTGGTCGTGAACACGGAGCGATGCAAGGGATGCAACCTTTGTGTGGTGGCTTGCCCTACGGGGGTGCTCGACCTGCAGAAAAAAGAAGTGAACAATCGCGGTTATCATTTCGCCTATATGGCAGCGGCAGAGAAGTGCATCGGCTGTCAGAGTTGTGCTTTGGTGTGCCCCGACGCCTGCATAGAGGTGTATCGCGTGGTGGAAAAATAACAAGTAGCAAAAGATAATACATACTCATATATTAAGATATGAACGAAGAAGTGAAATTGATGAAGGGTAATGACGCCTTGGCTATGGCTGCTATCCGATATGGCGCCGACGGCTATTTTGGCTATCCTATTACTCCGCAGTCGGAAGTGCTTGAGTGCCTTGAGGCAGAAATGCCTTGGGACACCACTGGCATGGTGGTGCTTCAAGCCGAAAGTGAAGTGGCTGCAATCAATATGGTATATGCTGGCGCGTCGTGCGGCAAGGCGGTGATGACATCCACCTCAAGCCCAGGCTTCAGCCTGATGCAGGAGGGCGTGTCGTATATGGCGGCAAGCGAAGTGCCTGCCCTGCTGGTGAACGTGATGCGCGGCGGGCCTGGTCTGGGCACAATACACCCGTCGCAGGCCGACTATTTTCAAGCCACAAAAGGCGGCGGTCATGGCGACTATCACATGATAGTGCTGGCTCCGAGCAGTGTGCAGGAAATGGCCGACTTTGTGACACTTGGCTGGGACTTGGCGTTTAAGTATCGCTGCCTGTCGATTATTCTGGCTGATGGGGTAGTAGGGCAGATGATGGAGAAGGTGGTGCTTCCACCTCAGCGCCCACGCCGCACCGAAGATGAAATTCGCCAGCAGTGTCCGTGGGCCGTGAACGGCCGCAAGGGTATGCGCCCTAAAAATATCATCACCTCGCTCGAGCTCGACGACGACAAGATGGAGGAAATCAACCGTAGGCTTCAACGCACCTACAAAGAAATAGAGCAAAACGAGACCCGCTGCGAACTGGTGAACACCGACGACTGCGACTACCTGATTGTGGCATTCGGCAGCCAGGCGCGCATCGCTATGAAGACGATGGAGACGGCGCGTGAGCAAGGACTGAAAGTGGGACTGGCTCGGCCAATCACGCTTTGGCCTTTCCCTGTGGAGCAGATAAGGAAAGCGGCGGCTTCTGCCAAGGGCCTGCTTGTGGTGGAACTCGACGCCGGACAGATGATTGAAGACGTGAAGCTCGCCATCGAGTGCAGCAAGCCTGTGGAGCATTATGGACGAATGGGCGGCAATGTGCCCACTCCAGATGAGGTGCTTGACGCCTTGAAAGAGAAATTCATCAACAAGAAGTAATGGCTATGGAATTGAAAGATATTATTCAACCACAGAACAGGGTGTATAAGAAACCTACTCTGCTCAACGATAACAATATGCACTACTGCCCGGGCTGCAGTCATGGCGTGGTGCACAAATTAGTGGCAGAAATCATAGAGGAAATGGGCGCCACGGAGTACGCCATTGGCGTGTCGCCAGTGGGCTGCGCGGTGTTTGCCTACAATTATGTGGATATCGACTGGCTCGAGGCCGCCCATGGACGCGCCACGGCTATGGCCACTGCTGTGAAGCGGCTGATGCCCGACAAGCTGGTGTTCACCTATCAGGGCGACGGCGACTTTGCCGCCATTGGCACCTGTGAGTCGATTCACTCATGTAACCGTGGTGAGAACATCGCTATCATATTTATCAACAATGCCATCTATGGTATGACGGGTGGACAGATGGCCCCTACCACGCTTCTCGGACAGAAGACCGCCACTTGCCCTTATGGTCGGCGTGTGGACCTGAACGGCTATCCGCTGTCGATTACACCGCTTTTGGCGCAGCTCGACGGCACATGCTATGTGACACGCCAGAGTGTGCACACGCCTGGGGCTGTGCGCAAGGCGAAAGCTGCCATCAGAAAAGCCTTTGAAAACAGTATGCAGGGTAAAGGCACTTCGGTGGTGGAGATTGTGAGTACCTGCAGTTCCGGATGGAAAATGACCCCGGAGCAGGCCAACAAGTGGATGGAAGAGAATATGTTTAAGAAATATCCGTTGGGCGATTTGAAAAACATCGACGCCGACAATAAATAAAAGGAATAAGCGCAATGAAGGAAGAGATGATTATAGCCGGATTCGGCGGACAGGGAGTGCTCAGCATGGGCAAAATTCTGGCTTATTCTGGATTGATGGACAACAAGGAAATTACATGGATGCCTTCCTATGGTCCGGAACAGCGTGGCGGCACTGCAAATGTGACCGTGATTTTGAGCGATGAGCGTATCAGTTCGCCTATTCTTAATATGTATGACACTGCCATCGTGCTCAATCAGCAGAGTCTGGACCGCTTCGAGAGTAAGGTGAAGCCTGGTGGGGTGCTGATTTACGACAGCTATGGCATTCACATGCCGCCCACTCGCACCGACATCAAGGTGTATCGCATTAATGCCATGGAGGCTTCATTTGAGATGAAAAACGGGAAGGCCTTCAATATGATTGTGCTGGGCGCTTACTTGAAGATTAAGCCTGTGGTGAGCATCGACAATGTGCTGAAAGGCTTGAAGAAAACGCTCCCTGAGCGCCACTGGAATCTCCTGCCTATGAATGAGGAGGCCCTAAAAAAGGGCATGGCCTTAGTGGAATAAACATTCCGTGCCATGCTTGTGGCACGGGGATGTTTGGTGAGGCGGACGCGAAATATCGCGTCCCTACCTATTTAGGTGGATTATTCTAAAGGGCGGGGTGTGGCTTTCCATGTGCCGTCGGGGGATACGGTGATCGACAGGTAGCCTGATGTGCCGCCGTAGAGGGGTAGTGATGAGGCGCTGGTGGTGTACACGGGGATGCCGTCGATTTGTGTGGTTTCGCCATAGTGTGTGTGCCCATCGAAAATGGCTTTCACATGGTATTTCTTCATGGCTTTCACATACTGCGTGCGGTATGGCTCGTTCCATTCCGACTTATGCTTCACGGGACTGTCAGGCGCGAGCACTGGCGGGTGATGCGCAAACACGAACACGCCTTTCAGATGCTTGTACTTCTTGAGCTCTCCAAGCATCCATTTTAGTTGCGCCACAGCGTCGTGGTGAGCAGGGAGCGTGTCGCAAACGAGTGCGTTCGAGTTGATGCCGATAAATCCGTATCCGCCATATTCAAATGAAAATTTGTCGTAGCCCAAGCTGTCGAGATACTGCTTGCGTGGTGCGCTGGCATACTTAGGCATGTCGTGATTTCCAGGGATGTGAAACACAGGAATGTCGGGGCGTATCTTCTTCACCACTCTGCTGTAAGCCTCCACTTGCTCTGGCTTGAAGTGACGGTGCACAAGGTCGCCGGTGACGATGACGAATGCCGGTTTGAGCTGATTGATCCTTGCCACCATGGTCTCGAAATTGTCGATGGTCCATTGCAGTGTTTGTCCTTTCAGATGAAAACCTATCTGAGGGTCGGTCACTTGCAGGAAAGTGAACTGTTTTTTACTGTCGCCTTTGGCGATGGAGGGCTGCTGTGCCCATGCCACTGTGGCGATGGTCAGCAGGAGAGAGAGAAGAAAAAATCGTTTCATTTTATAGTAGGTTGAGTGTTTAGTTGACGAAATTCACGCTCACGCCTATCTGAAAGCGAGCGGGGTTGAGCGGGTAGTGTGGAGTGGCGAAGTAGTTGTCGCCCCCGAATAGCCCCTTGTTGGCGTGGGTGTACGACACATAGAAGCGCGCTTGCTTCATGTGGAAGTTGGCATACACATTCACGAAGGCGAAATTGCCACACTTCACTTCACGCTGGTTGTGGAAATTCATCAGTGCTGGGTTGTAGGCAGGAGCGTAGTAGCTCGTGTAGTAGTTGGCGTCGGCACCTAACTGCACTTTCAGTACTTTCGCTACAGCAAACTTGATGAAAATGTTACTGTAAATGGAAAATTTAGGCAAGGGGAGCACCTCGTCGTTGCTGCTGGTTTGGTAAGTAAGCTCATTGTCCCATGTGAGAATGCCCACGCGCAGATGCTGCTTAAGTGTGGCGCTCAGCACATGAATGGGCGAACCACATTGTTCGGGAGTGCCGTTTTCTCCAAAGTAGAGAAAATTTTTCAGTGTTTCGTAGCCCACATTCACATTTGTGCCAGTGAACGGAACGTTGAGCTCGCCACCGGCGCGGAAGCGCTTTTCCTTTTTCCATTCATTGCTCCAAGCATAATGGTTGCTCACGAACCGCTTCATAAGGAATGGCGCCTCAAGATTCTTGAAATAGCCGTAGCCACGAATGGTGACCGTGTCGCCGAAAAGACGCAGGCGAGTGGACACGTCGCCGCTCGCCTCTACATCGCCAGCCACATCGCCGAGCACACCAAATTTGGCTGAAGCATCGTAGGTGAGGATAGAGCCATGCTGTTTGGTGAGCTGTCCGCCCACATACATGAGGTTTTGTGTGGTGCGGTGGTCGATGACGCAAGGTAGCTGATCCACGCCTTCGGGTAGGGTGCCTGTGCCAGAAATGGTGTCGGCCACTTGGGTGTAGCGCCGGATTTCGTGCTGTGCATACACGGCAAAGCCAAACTTCGCGTATTTGTTGAAACCCTCAAGAAGCGAAACGCCGAGCGTGTTTCGCAGGTGCCAATAGCGGTTAAACTCATCGGTTTTTCCTGTGCCAAGATACACGTTAGGAAAAAAATCCTTGTCCTGTGTGCCCGATTCATTCAAGAATTTGTGGGTGTTGATTTTATAGTCGAGGTTCCAGATAAAACTGGTGACAGGAATGTAGGTGCGTCCCACTATGGTGTCGGCCACGGAGTCGCGCTGATATTTGTAGTAGCCCACTTTGTAGCGGTGGTTCATCACCAGTTGGTGTCCGTCGAGACCCGACTGTGCCGCGGTGAGGCGTGTGGGTATATCCTTTGGCGCCACTTTAGAGTCGCCACCTTGCACTTCTGCGGGATTGGTGATGTAGCGGTCGTCGGTGATGCCGCCGTTTTCCTTGTTGGTGTGGCTGAAATTCATCATCACGGCTTGCAACTCATACCTGTCGCCCAAGTACGAAACGAACCCTTTCCACTTGAAATTCTTTTGCGCCTGGTTCTCATAGCTGCCCTTGCTGTAAATGTAGTCGAGCGCAGCTCCTGCCGCCAGCCGCTTGCTCACGTTGCCGCTAAATTCCATGGTGGTGCGGTCCTGGTTGCTGTATTTGTCGCCGCCGGTGGTGTGCGAGAGCAGCGTCATTGGTATCCTGGAATTGTAGAAGCGGTGGTTATCAAGTGATGGGAGCCATGCTGATAGCGCGTCGGCATGGAAAAAAGGGCTGATGGGCTTGCGGTCGAAGAATATTTGCTCTTGCCCTTCGCTGCCGTAATTGCCAGTGGTGGCATATGCCTTGCTGCGGAAAGAGGGAATGGCACTGTCGTGATAGTTTTCAAACAGCGTGTCGATGCCGGCAGGATACCGGAGCCCCAGAGGGTCGCTCATGGTCCACGCATAGGAAGGCTCCACCTTCACCTCCTTTTTTTTTGCGGCCACATTGATGGTCATCACCGCCACCACCGTCACAGCGAAATATTTTATAAATGAGTAATGCTGCATTAAAGTAAAATCGTCTTTAGCCTACAAAGTTAAGCAAAAAATCCTTATTCTTAAATACGGCTCTTGAAAACGCCTCGCATTTGGGTACAAAAATGAGGGCTGTGCGTGCACACAGCCCTAAATTATATATTGAGTCACCTTGGTCGATATGGCGTGATGGCGCTAATCGAGGTCGAAAACGTAGTTGAGAAAATCGTGCATAGGCTGTAGGCGGCACAGGTCGTCGGCAACCCTTCCTACCCAGTCGGTGCAATCGAAATACGCTTCATCGAGGTTAGCCATCATGATGTATTCCTTCATCTTTAAGTATTTAGCCATGGGGTTGCTCTCGTCGTAGCCTTTCGGCATTTTTTTGAGCGTTTCGCAGTCCCAATGGTAAAAATCACTGATAGAGGGGGCGTTTACAATTTTCAAGAATTCGTCGCCTTCTGCGTCAATCAGGCTTCGCAGCTCATCGAGCACCGCTTTCTCCGGCCACCAGATGCCACCGCCTATCATCAGTTTGCCCGGCTGGAAATGCACATAGTTGCAAGAGATTTTGGTGTGCCGCCCCCCTTTTCCTATCACGGCGGAAAAGTAATTCTTATAGGGACTTTTGTCTTTGCTGAAGCGAATGTCGCGGTAGATGCGGTAAACGCTGTTTTTGAGGTTGAGCCCGCGGCAGCCCTCATCATACTCACTCACGAGCATGATGAGGCGCTCAATGTCGGCCTCCCACGCCTGGCGCACCACATCGTATTCGGCTTTGTGGCTGTTGAACCATGCGCGGTCGTTGTTCATTTCGAGGCGGCGCAAAAATGCCGTGACATCGCTGATTTTGCAGTTGGTGCTCATCTGTGTTATTTCTGCAAGATGGCGTTGATGACCGCTGTCACATCGCTCACGTCAACATTGCCATCGCCATTAACGTCGTAAACGAAGTTTGGATTATTTTCGGCGCCGAGTATGCGGTTGATAACAGGAGTGATGTCGCTTGCATCCACCACACCGTCACCGTTCACGTCGCCAGTGATGCCGCTTTCTGAAATGAGCTTCACAGTTTTTGCCTCGCTCCATTCGCTTTCAGTGTCGTCGAGATACTGAGCCTTCACCTTGTAGGAATAGTTTACGCCAGGCGTGAGCCCTGTCACGGTGTATAGCGTGTCGGTGATGCCAGTGATGGTGCGGGAGTCGGTGTCGCCAGTTTCAGAGGCGGCTTTGAGAGGAGCAGAGGCTTCTTCTGATGCATTGCCCGAATAAATCTTCACCGTCTTGATCATCACACGCTTTTTGGCGGCAGTGTTCTCTATTTTGATTTGCGAATTTTCTCCTCCGTCAGAGAGCACTACGGTGTATTCACTCTCCTTGTCGCCGAGCACCACATCCTTTACGCTTTTAACTTGCGCTTGGCTGCCGAGCAGTGATATGCGCATTGTCACCTTAGTGTCGCTGCCGTAAGGCTTGGCGGTCACCTTCACGGTGGCGGTGCCATCCTTGTCGGTGATGTTCAGTGCGGGGCTTGTGATATAGCCCGTGGCTTTTGATGTGCCAAGGCGGTAATATCCGGCGTCTTTAAATGTGCCGCTGGCGCTTTTGGTCCAGTCTTCGGGCAGACCATCAGAGAAATCGGTGGTGCTGAGCAGCACTGATGGCTGCACCTTGTCGGCATTGCGCACCTGCAGTGTGTAGCTGCTGGCGTTTTTCGCAGTGGTCCAGTGTGCGGTAAACGAGTTGCCGGTCACATTGGTGGCATCCGTGAGCACTGGCGAGGTTTTTGGCATAGCCTCCTTCATGAACCAGAAGCTCACCACGCCATTATTTTCGGTGATTTGGGTGATAGGCTTACTCATATAGGTGCCTGTGTTCACCTTTGCTGCAGGTGTGGAGGTGTCGGTAAGCTGGTCGTTGCCCTTGTAGGGGTAGAGGTCGCCCTTCATGTCGGTTTCGCTGGCTGCGCCACCGCTCATGAGCAACTTACCATCGGCAGGAATGATGGTCATACGCTGAAGCGCATAGTTGTTCACCACATTGTTTTCCCATGCGCCAGCGCTATAGGTGACGTGGGTCACTTGCATACCATGGCTTGGCAAATAGGCGTCCCAGCCAGAGAGTTGACGGTTTTCCAGCACATAGTATTCATTCGAAGCATTGTCGTTCACCACCTTGTAGGCTTCCGCGTCAGAATTGGTGATGGCTTGGAGTGTGTATTGCTTGTTGGGCTCAGGAGTGCTGAGCTTCATCCAGCCCATAAACTCTTTTTCATAGGCTGTGTAGCCGCATGGCGTGTCGCCGTCGTCGTTGTAGCAGCCGCCGTCGAGCAGACTCCAGTTGCCCATGCCGAAATACTTGCCAGAATATTCAGTGTCGTAGAAGTCGGGCAAGCCGAGGCAGTGTGAGAACTCGTGGCAGAATGTGCCAATGCCGTCGAGCTTTGTGCCATTGTCGTTGGAGCCACGGGTTTCATTAAACACGGCAAACTTGTCGATGCCAACGCCATCGAAAGTGAGCTTGCCGGGGCCGTCGCCATATTGATTTGCGTCACTTAGCAGCCATTGGCAAGGCCACACTGCGTTGGGCACCACGTTGTAGGCCTGGGCTTCACCCACACCGGCATAGACCACGATCACCACATCGCACTCACCGTCGCCGTCGTTGTCGTAGTCTTTCCAGTTGATGCCTGCTTTTTCTGCCAGTTGGCAGGCTTCTCCCACCATTTTTGCCACGCCTTTATCGTTGCCGTAGCTGTCGTTGCCTCCGTATGTGGCGCGGTTGCTTGAAAGGGTGTAGATGCCGTAGAGGTCGAATTGTGGAGAGAATTTTCCCCTCGATTGGTCCTCGAAATATTTTTTTACGCTCTTGGCGTTGGTGGAATACATGTGCTCAAAATCAGCCTTTGTGTTACTCATCTTCTTGTCGGTGTACTGAACGAGCAGGATAGGGATTTTTGGGCTGCCAGTGCCAGGTATCTGTGGCGTTTTAGCAGCCGAAGCCCTTCTCCTTGCCTTAGCGCGGGCCTTGGAGGCGAGTGAGAGCGACTGTGCCTGTGCGTCTATCCAGCTCTTTTCCGATGCCGAACGGTCGGTGGCGTCGTGGGCAAGCACGTTGGTGATGCCTTGTGCATTACTGTAATAAAAGTTGCCATCATCGGCCTTGGCCACAGTGATGCCGTCGGAAGTGACAAAACTGTGGTGGAATTCATCGCCCACCATGCTCACTTGCAGGGCTGTGCCGTCGCTTTGAGTGTGCGTGATGGGTTTGCCTGGCTTTGCGGGCACTGCCCACGCATTTCCGGCCAAGAAAAGCGCACAAAGTGCGATTAGAGTTTTCTTCATATAAAATTAAGTTCGTTGAATAAATTACTTGTACATTTTTCTATGTATGATACATTTTACAAAGATAGTTTTTATTACTCGAATTAACAAAAATAGCTTCAAGGGCTTTAGTTTTGTGGACGGAAAATGTGGTAATAATGTGAATTAGTAGTGAAATTAGTGTGTTTTGTCTATGAAAAGCTGTGGATGGTATGTTGCATTTGCTGCGATGGGCAGTGGGGTGTTAAATTTGCAACGTGGAATAAGGCTTAGTCAAGAGGTTTAGTGGTCGCTTGAATTTGCTAATCTCGTGTGCGCTTTCATTGCTGGCTGATATGATTGGTGAAAAACGGAAAAAGAGTGGTAAAAACCTTGAAAACTATTTAAGTTTTGAAAGTTTTCATCTAATTTTGTGGCGTTTTTTATCACGATAACAGTAATAGGTAATTAGTAGTCCATCCAAAGGCCTCGCCTTTAGAGGAAATTGAACGTCAAATTTTTTTATGGATTTAAAACAACGCATTCTACAGGAAGCATCTCAGTTGCTCTACACCATTGGCCCCGCCGCTATGACGATGGACATGGTGGCGCGCAGTTGTGGCATATCCAAACGTACGCTTTATGAGCAGTTTCCCGATAAAAAATCGCTTGTAAAAAAGTGTCTTATCGATGAGCATGTGAAGTGCTCCAGAGAGATTAAGACCATTTTCGAGTCGGCGCAAAATTGCTTTGAAGCCCTATTTGGCGTGTTCAACTTCATGAGGAGAGGGTTGGAGACAACACCTGCCACATTCTATGACGATATCAAGCGACTCTACCCCGACCTCCATTGCACGCTCAACGAGAAGAGCGAGCACCGGCGAGTGGCAGGCCTTGCATTAGTGCTCAGCCACGCTAAAGAGGATGGGCTTGTGGAGAAAAGTATCAACACCAAAGTGGCTTCTTTCCTGTTCTATGTCACCATAAAGAATCTGCATCGCAGTAAGCTGTATTCCAAATTCGGGCTCACGGAAATAGACGTGCTGCATGGCGCGTTCGTGAATTTCCTGCGTGGCGTGGCCTCGGCTAAAGGACTGGAACTGATAAAAAGCTATCTTCAAAAGAAAGAAAAAGAAATTAAATAATAAACGCAATTATATATATTATTATGAACAAGAAAACCCTTTTCGTAGCAGCTTTTATGATAGGCGCTGCTACATTTACGGGAAAAGCGCAGGCTGCTCTGAATCTCTCGCTCGACGACTGCATTCGCCTTGCGCTTAACGAGAATCCCACGGTGAAAATCGACAGCATGGAACTCGTGCGTGTGGATTATTCAAAGCGTGAGGCATGGGGACAGCTTCTGCCCGAAGTGAGTTTTTCTGGTCAGTACAGCCGCACACTGATGAAGCAGACCATGTATATGGACACCGGTCAAGGTGTGGCCGCCATTAAAATGGGCCGCGACAACACCTACACCGCCGGACTTACCGCCTCCATCCCCGTGTACGTGCCACAGCTGTGGAAGTCGATTAAGCTGAGTGACACCCAGATTCTGCAAAACCTTGAGACTGCGCGTGCCTCAAAGCTCTCGCTTGTGAACCAGGTGAAGAATGCCTACTACGCCCTGCTGCTTGCCGAAGACTCAAAGAAGGTGATTCTTGCCAACTATGAGACTGCGAAGATGAACGCTGATGTGTACGCTAAAAAATATGAGCTCGGTGTGGCTTCGGAATACGATATGCTCCGTGCCAACGTGTCGGTGACCAACCTTGAGCCATCTATCATTGATGCCGACAATTCGATCAATAAGCTGAAATTGCAGCTGAAACTGCTCATGGCAATGGATGCCAATGTGGACTTCAACACCACGGAGACGCTCGATGCCTTCAAAACGGGAATGTATGGCCGGGCAATGACGCGTGACACTGCTCTGGTGAACAATACCAGTGTGAAACAACTCGACTTGCAGACCGACCTTCTCCGCCAAAGCCTTGATGTGCAGAAAGCGTCGTGGCTACCTACCGTGGCCGCCTCTGCCAACTTGAGCTACTCCTCGATGAGCAACGGCAATCCGCTTGCCAACTTCCAGTGGAACGGGTCGTCGTCGGTGGGGCTTACCGTATCCATACCACTTTTCCAGGGCGGACAGCGCTACTATAAGCAGAAACAGGCGGAAATAGCCGTGAGAGAGATGAAGTGGCAGCGTGAGAACCTCACCCGCTCGCTCAATATCCAGGTGCAGAATGAAATAGACAATATCAACAAGAGCCTGAAGCAGGTGGACGCCAACACCAAAGGCGTGCAACAGGCAGAGAAAGCCCACGACATTATGCAGGAGTCGTTCAAGGTGGGCTCTGGCACATTCCTCCAGCTCCGCGACACTGAAGACGCATTGATGTCGGCACGCTTGAGCTATTATCAGTCCATCTACAATTATTTGGTGGCAGAAAGCGATCTTGAGCTTGTGCTCGGCAATGCGCCAATCTACAAATACACAACCAGTACAAAATAAAACAAACAGATATAATTTATGAAAAAGTCATTTAACTATTTGATGGTATTTGCCACAATTGCCTCTATGCTGGCATCTTGTTCGAAAAAAGACAGCAGCGAGGACTCATCACAAGCCGAAAAGGAGGATTTGCCGCTGGTGGAAGTGGAAACCGCCAACCCTGAGACTGTGGACCAAATCAGTGAATACACTGCCACTGTGGAGGCTTACAAGACCAATGAGATCATGTCGAACTCCGGAGCACGTATCAAACGACTGCTCGTGGACGTAGGCAGCCATGTGTCGGCCGGTCAGCGACTGGTGATTCTTGATGACGTGAACGTGGCTACACAGAGCGCCACGATCGACCAGGAGCGCATTCAGCTTGCCAATGCCAAACGTGACCTTGAGCGTGCAAAGCAGCTTGTGAAAATTGGTGGTGGCACACAGCAGAACGTGGACCAACTCCAGGCTGCCTACGACAGCCAGGTGCGCGCTATCCAAAGCAGTCGTCGCACTTTGAGCACCATGAGTGAGAACACTGTACTCACCAGCCCTATCAGTGGCGTGGTTACCGTTCGTAACTATCAAACAGGCGATCTCCCATCAGGCCAGCCAATCTTTGTGATTGAGCAGCAAAACCCGCTGAAAGTGGTGGTAGCTGTTAACGAGACTGAAATGTCGCTCGTGAAGAGCGGAATGCCTGTGACCGTGACTTTCGACACTTATCCAGATGAAACTTTCAACGGCCACGTGAGCCTCATTCACCCCAGCGTGGATGTGAATACCCGCACTTTCCAAGTGGAGGTGACCATCGACAACCGCGGCAACAAGGTGCACAGTGGTATGTTTGCCCGTGTGAAATTCAATTTCGGACGCAATACCAGCATCGTGGTGAGCGACTTGGCTGTGCAGAAGCAGATTGGTTCAGGTGTGCGCTACGTTTACACACTTGAGAGCAACGGCACAGTAAAATATCGTGAAGTGGAAGTGGGCACACGCCTGGGCAACCGCTACGAAATCAAGTCAGGCCTGTCGTCAGGCATGCGCGTGGTGACCAAGGGTGTCACTCGTCTCACAAATGGCGCAAAGGTTCAACTTGCCAAGTGATAAAAGAAATTCCTCGATATAAAGAATTTTAACATCAAAAACGTCTATGAGTTTATATTCAAGTGCAGTAAAGAAGCCGGTAACCACCATCCTTGTGTTTGTGGCTGTGGTTATTATTGGTCTGTTCTCTCTGCTCCAACTTCCTATCGACCTTTATCCTGACATTGATACGAACACCATTATGGTGATGACCACGTATCAAGGCGCCAGCTCGCAGGATATTGAGCAAAACGTGACCCGCCCTCTCGAAAACACCCTCAACTCGGTGGAGCACCTCAAGCACATTACCAGCAACTCGAAGGAGAATATCTCCATCATCACTCTTGAGTTTGAGTATGGTTACGACATTGATGTGCTGACTAACAACGTGCGCGACAAACTCGACATGGTGTCGAGCCAGTTGCCAGATGAGGCCGAAACGCCTATTATCTTCAAATTCAGCACCGACATGATTCCTATCGTGCTTCTTTCTGCACAGGCTAATGAAAGTTTGCCTGGCCTGTATAAGATTCTTGATGAAGATGTGGCCAATACCCTTGCCCGTGTAGATGGTGTGGGTACGGTGTCGATTTCTGGTGCTCCAAAGCGTGAAATCCATATCTATCTCGACCCTGCTCGCCTGGAAGCCTATAATCTTACTGCAGAGTCTGTAATACAATTAGTGTCGGCAGAAAATAAAAACATACCTGGTGGTACATTCGATATTGGCTCCGACACTTACTCGCTTCGTGTGCAGGGCGAATTCACGGATCCTTCGGAAATGCGCAACCTCGTAGTAGGGTCGAAAGACGGCGCTGTGGTCCGACTGAGTGATGTGGCGCGTATCGACGATTCTGTGGAGGAGCGTGCACAAGAGACCTACAACAACGGCCAGAAGGGCGCTATGATTATTGTGCAGAAACAAAGTGGCGCCAACTCTGTGGAAATCTCCAACAAGATTAAGAAAATCCTGCCTGATATCCAGAAGAAACTTCCTTCAGACGTGAAGCTCGACTACATTGTTGATACCAGCGACAATATCCGTAATACTATCGCGTCGTTGGTTGAGACAGTGGAATACGCATTGCTCTTCGTGGTGATTGTGGTGTTCTTCTTCCTGGGACGCTGGCGTGCCACCATTATCATTGCACTCACCATCCCTATCTCCCTGATTGCCTCGTTCATCTATTTGCTTGCCACCGGCAACACGCTCAACATCGTGTCGCTCTCCGCGTTGTCAATCTCTATCGGTATGGTGGTGGATGATGCCATTGTGGTGCTTGAGAACGTGACCACCCACATTGAGCGTGGTGCAGATCCAAAGCAGGCCGCAGTGCATGGCACCAATGAGGTGGCAATCTCCGTGATTGCGTCCACACTCACACTGATAGCCGTGTTCTTCCCGTTGACGCTCGTGACCGGTATGACCGGTGTGCTTTTCCGTCAGTTGGGCTGGATGGTGACCATTATGATGGTGATTTCCACCTGCGCGGCACTTTCGCTTACGCCAATGCTCTGTAGCCAGTTGCTCCGCCTGAATCCAAAGAAAGGAAAATGGTTTACCCGGTTCTATGGCCCGATTGAAAAAGGGCTCGACAAACTTGACGATGGTTTTCACTGGCTTCTCAGC
>DLLC01000034.1:32040-80371 GCA_002476625.1 Porphyromonadaceae bacterium UBA7572
TGAAACACCGCTGGATCACCACAGCAGTTGCCCTCCTTGTGTTCTTGGGCTCAATGCAGCTGACAAAATATATTGGCTCAGAGTTCTTCCCCACGAGCGATAACGGCCGTCTGGGCGTGACACTGGAATTGCCTATAGGCACACGCGTGGACATGGCGAAGGATGTGTCGGAGCGCTTGTATAAGGAATGGACCAAGAAATATCCAGAGATCGACAAGTTCAACTACACCGTAGGTCAAGCCAGCACCGACAACACTTATGCTTCGATGCAGAGCAACGGCTCTCACATCATTTCTATGAACATTATGCTTAAGCCGCTCAAAGAGCGCGAGAGAAGCCTTGTGGAAATTGCCGGCTTGATGCGTGAGGACTTGAAGAAATATCCTGAAATCGACAAGTATCAGGTGAATGTGGGCGGTAGCCGTGGTAGCAGTATGAGTGGCCAGTCCACCATTGACTACGAAATCTATGGCTACGACTTTGAAAAGACCGATAGTGTGGCTCAACGATTGAAGCGCATTCTTTCTGGAGTGAAAGGAACTGCCGACATTAGAATTAGCCGCGACAGTTATCAGCCCGAGTATCAAGTGGACTTTGACCGTGACAAATTGGCTATCTATGGTTTGAACCTCAGTACTGCCGCTACGGCTTTGCGTAACCGTATCAATGGCTCCACAGCCTCATACTTCCGTGAAGACGGTGATGAGTACGACATCAAGGTGATGTACGACCCCGAACACCGCCAGTCGATTGAAGATATCGAGAACATTCTCCTCTTCAATGCGCAAGGCAAGGGCGTGCGCCTGAAAGAAGTGGGCACGGTGGTTGAGCGCTTTAATCCTCCAACCATCGAGCGTAAGGACCGTGAGCGTATTATCACAGTGTCGACCGTGGTGCAAGACCGCCCGATGAGCGACATCATTGCCGACGCCCAGCCTTTAATTGACAAGATGGATGTGCCTGCAGGCGTGACGATCAACTTGAGCGGTTCGTATGAAGACCAGCAGGATTCATTCCACGACTTGGCAATGCTTGCCGTGCTGATTATTATTCTGGTGTACATTGTGATGGCTTCGCAGTTTGAGTCGTTCACCTACCCGGCCATCATCATGACCTCTATCATGTTTGCGTTCTCGGGCGTTGTGCTCATCCTCACCTTAACGGGCACCAACCTCAACGTGATGTCGATGATTGGCGGTATTATGCTGATTGGTATTGTGGTGAAGAACGGTATTGTGCTCATCGACTACATTACACTTAACCGTGAGCGTGGCTTGAGCATCACCAAGTCGGTGCTGAATGCAGGCCGAAGCCGTATGCGCCCAGTGCTGATGACCTCACTCACCACCATTCTCGGTATGGTGCCAATGGCTGTGGGTACCGGTGAAGGTGCTGAAATGTGGCGACCAATGGGCACGGCTGTGATTGGTGGTTTGACATTCTCAACTATCCTTACACTTCTCTTTGTGCCTACTCTTTACACAATCTTTGCCTTTAATGGTGTGCGTCGTCAGCGTCGCAAGCTGCATAAGGCTTTAGAAATGAAGAACTCTAATAATCAAGAAAAGTAATGAAAGCAATATTTATAGCATTCGACCAAGCCTATTACGACCGCATTGTCGAAAATCTCAATAAAATGGGCTGTCGTGGTTTCACAGCCTGGGAGCAGGTGCTTGGCCGTGGTTCAAAGACAGGTGAGCCCCACTATGGCTCCCACGCATGGCCATCTATGTGCTCGGCTATGCTTGTGATGGCTCCAGCCGACCGCGTGCAGCGTGTGCTCGACTATCTGCATGAGCAAGATGCGCTCACACCGAAGCTCGGTCTTCGCGCTTTTGTGTGGGACATTACGCAGGCCATTTGATGTGATTCATATATAACCCGCAATAGTGTGAGGGGAGTGCCGAAAAGTGCATTCCTCTCACTTTTTTTGTAAAAATATGCGTGCTATAATTTGGCGTAATGCAGGTTTGTGTTTACTTTTGTGTGATTGCTATTCGAAAAACATAAATCGCTAATTTTTATATTTAATATGGGTTTAAATTCGTTAATCAATAAATTTTGTAAAGGAATGGTGAAACACACTTCTGCTTCTGTGCCAGATGCAGTACCACCCTCACAATGTGGAAATAATGGTACTTATGGCAGCGCAGAAGAAATGCTGAAGCGCTTTTTTAGTGATTCTAATATCCAATTTGATTATGATGCCGACGATGAAAAGCACACCAGAGGATATGACCGCTACATCTTCGACTATCAGGGAGGCCATTTTGTGGCTTTCGTTTACAAGACCTCCGACATTGACTTCTTTTTCCCGGGAATTGCTGAAGTGCCAGTCGAAGATCTGGACATTGTGAGGAGCGTGTGTAATCAGCGAAATATTCAATCAGATTTCAAGTTTGCGTATGAGATAAAAAAAGAAGTGGGTAAAGTGGCTGTTCACCTTACTTTCTACACTGAGGCGCTGGCAGAGAATTCTGTTTCTGAGCACTTGTCCTCTTTCTTTGAGGCCTCACGTCTGTGTCGCGAGCAGCTGACGGCCGCCATAGAGCATGCAAAATCGAAGGGTGTGCGTGATGTGGAACGTGTGTATGGTGAGCAGGAACGTGAGTTTTTCTTGATTCGCAACCAGGAAATGGCGCATGGTCAGAAACAGGTATCTTCTACCGTGCAGTCAAAAGACCGTTCGCTCACCTTAGGCTACCTGTTGCGAGATCTGCTTGATAGAACTGATATAGAAATTTCCCGTCTGCAGGTGGTTGACGATAAGGGGCTGACCACGCAAGAGGATAGTGACAATGGTTTTGACGACCTCAACCTTGTCTCACTCATTATTGACAAAAAGAGTGAACATCCTGCGTATCTATCTTCGGTGGTGACCGTGATTGCCACCTACCATACCCATATGAATGAAGGCGCTGATGAGGATCAGGTGTTTACGCTCACGCTGCGTAAAGCTGGAGCTGCAGGCAATACCGCCTTTTTCCGTATGACGCTTTCCCTTGACTCTGCTGATGCGAGCGTGCGCTTGTCTAAGGCAGGGCCAAAGAATAACGCGGCCTTATCCACTTTATCGCTTTTGCTCGCCTACGACTTTGTGTCGGCAGAAGAACTCCGGGCGGAGGCTGATTACATGTGGAAAGATGCCCAAATCAAGCTGAGTGAGGGGAAGGTGCAGGAATTGACCGATGAACAGTGGCTGATCCTGGATGTGACCAATGCGAATGTGGCATATAATATGTACTGGGGCCGGAAATATATGCTCAGCAATCGCTATTTTGAGGCCATTGCCCATCTTGAGAATGCCTATCACGCCTTGCGAAATAAATTTTTCTCGCTCGGGAAGGCTGAAAAGAATCAGTTTTATGAGCTTACATACTGCTTAGGGTATTGCCATTGTGAGCTGGGCTTGTATGAGAAAGCGTACTATTACTTGAATTTGACAAGAAGCATTGGCAATATCAAGTATTTGATGGAATATGTGAATGTGCTGGCCAATTCTGGCGACATTCGCGTGTTTTCTGAAATTGGTATGATTCTTGATGATTTAAGCAAGCATTGCGAGGGTATGGATGAATTGCCCGAAAATGTGCGCCAGCTGGAGTCGTTCCTGCGCAGGCGTTACGCTTTCTCCTTGATAGAGTTTGGCAAGCTCGATGATGCGGAGAAGGCGTTCAAAGACTTGCTTAACGACCCAGAAAGCTTTGACTATGCCGTAAATGAACTTGCCTACATCAAAAAGCTCCGTCAGACCAGGAGGGGAGGCCTCAAAGTTGAAGATGGTGAAGCCCGAGGCGAAAACCATGCCACCGGCAGCGACGAATAACCGCTCCTTTTTGCGTGTAGATAAGATGGCGGCATGGAGAGGCTGCAGCCTTTATTCAAAGTATTTACGGAGAAGTGAGTGGTACACGAGCGAATCGGCCTTTATGGCTTTGATTTGCTCGTTGATTTCTTTACACAGTTTTTTGTCAGACTTCTTCATTAGCCACGACTGGAGTTGCGAGAAGCTAATGTCGCGGCTCACATCCACTTTGCCTTCATATTTTTTCGCAAGCTGGTGAGCGATGAGGCTGTTGATTACGGCATAGTCTATTTCCCGTGTCACCACTTTGAGGAATAGCTGCTCAGGACCGTAGTGGCTTTCCGTCTTGATGTGTATGGTGTCGCCAATCTCCCGGCTCAACGCTTCTACACGCTCCTTCATGTGCGAGCCCTTCACTATCCACACCGTCTTGCCGGCGAGGTCGAGCTGTGATTTCACTCGGGTGCGTCCTTTTGCGTCTTTTCGCTGCACGAGCACTTGCTTGTCGAGGAAAACCACATCGGAGCACAGGAAGCGTTTCTGCGTGTCGGAGGTGCTGGCCACCTCGCCGGCGATCAGGTCGTAGGAGCCGTTTTCCAGATTGTCGAGTGCCTTGCTCAATGTGACCACAGAGTGGAATTTCATAGGCCTGTGCATTCGTTTCGACACCAGCCGGAGCAAGTCGTAGTTCAGTCCGCCGAGAGTGTCGGCATAGGTGTAGTAGCTCACAGGGGCGTATTCAATTGCCACGTCAATGGTGTCGCCACCACTTTTTTTAAACGGAGCATTGGCTTCTGGCAGGATTGGCGTTTCTTGTTTGCCGCAGTTTTTTAGTATCGCCATCATAGCGAAAGCACTGATTAGCAGAGCCACATACAGCCCTAACCGCCCCGTCTTTACTTTCTTCTTTTGCCTCATCATGTCGCAAATTTACAATTTTTTTCATTTTTTGCCACTGCAGTTGTTAGAAAAAAACACCGTGGCACACCTTTGTGGGCGTGTCACGGCAAATAATATAGGTCTGTTTTTGACTTTTCTCTAAAGCTGTGAAAACAGATTTGGCCTTGGTCTTAGAGCACTACAGGCTCGTAAGGCATGTTCCATGCTTCAGCCACTCCTTTAAAGGTGACTTTGCCTTCCACCACGTTCAGACCCTTGTAGAGAGCCTCGTCGTCTTTGCAGGCTTTCTTCCAGCCCTTGTTGGCGAGAGCCACAGCGTATTTCAGTGTAGCGTTGGTCAGCGCCATGGTAGAGGTGTTAGGAACTGCGCCAGGAATATTGGCCACAGCATAGTGGAGAATGCCGTCCACCTCGTAAGTAGGATCAGAGTGGGTGGTAGGACGAGAGGTCTCGAAGCAGCCGCCTTGGTCGATAGCCACATCCACGAGCACAGTGCCAGGCTGCATTTCTTTCAGCATCTCTTTACTGATAAGGTATGGAGTCTTTTCGCCGGGAATGAGCACAGAGCCCACAACCACATCCACGTCTTTCAGCTCTTGACGTATATTGTGTTCCGAGCTGTAAAGTGTGTGCACATTGGCTGGAGTTTCGATGTCGAGTTGGCGCAGACGTGGCAACCACACGTCGGTGATGGTGACATCAGCTCCCATGCCAGCGGCATAGCGTGCGCATGCTTCTCCCACGGTGCCACCTCCGAGCACGAGGAATTTGGCAGGCTTTACGCCAGGCACGCCACCAATGAGCTTGCCCTTGCCGCCTTTGGTTTTCTGAAGATAGTAAGCGCCGTTGATGGCAGCCATGCGACCAGCCACTTCACTCATGGGCACGAGCAAAGGCAGACGGTGGTCGGGAGTCTGAACAGTCTCGTAAGCGAGGCAGATGGCGCCACTCTCAAGCATAGCCTTGGTGAGCTCCTCATCACTTGCGAAGTGGAAATAGGTGAAAAGAAGTTGGCCTTTACGGATGAGTTTGTACTCGGGTTTGATAGGCTCTTTCACTTTCACAATCATGTCGGCTGTGGCATACACATCTTCAATGGTGGGGAGTATCTTGGCTCCCACGGCTGTGTATTGCTCATCAGGAAAACCGCTGCCTTCGCCAGCAGTGTGCTGCACAAGCACTTCGTGACCATTCTTTACTAATTCGGCTACACCGGCAGGAGTCATACCTACGCGGTTTTCATTGTTTTTAATTTCTTTTGGAATACCGACTTTCATTTTTTTGTTTGTTTTTAAAGTTGTTTAGTTATATTGGTTAATACCTTAGTTTTGATACCCCAAATTTAGAAAAAATATTTAAGTGACACTATCATATTGATATTTTTTTCACCTTTTTGCGTTTTTTTTCTTGGTAAAGTGTGAGAAATGAAGCACTCCATCCCGTTTAGGTGGTTTTATGCCACAAAAAGATGGAGTGCCTGTGAGGGTGGCTGAATGCACATGGCTGTTAGCGTGCTCCTATGCGCCACTATGAGGATGTGTTTAGCTTAGAATGAGGTTGATGAGCGCAGTCACATCGCTCACGTTGATGTTGCCGTCGGCGTTGATGTCGGCATTCTCCGATTTGTTCTCAGTGCCGAGAATCATATTGATGACCATGGTCACGTCGCTCACGTCCACCTTTCCGTCGGCGTTCACGTCGCCAATGCCGTTGCTGTTCTCGATAGTGATGACGTTCGATTCCTCGGATGTGTATCCAAGGCGGTATGATTGTACGGTGTAGGTGTGCTTTTTGCCGAGTTTAAAGTTTGTGAACTCACAGCTCGACTCGTCGGCGTCCACAATCATCGATTCGCTGTCCAGCTCGTCATTGTTCTCATCGAAGATGGCGTGATTCACAATGTAGTAGTCGATGACGTCTGTTGTGGCTTGCCAGTTGGCCACGAAGCTGGTGTCGGTCACATTGGTGGCATCATAGGCGAGGATAGGATTAAGTGTAGGCGCTGGCAGGCACGAAGCAGACAGTTCCACTCCGATGCTTCCGACCAAGCCGCCGTCGCTCAAGAGCAGTTTCGCTTTGTGAGTGCCTATTGCCGTGGGCGTGTAGGTGATCACAAGCGGATAGCCTTGCTCGCTGTTGGCCGTGGTGCGGTCGATGGAGGTGACATTGGTGGTGAACATTTGGTAATCGTTCTTATATACTCTCACGCTAAGCGAGTTGGTGAGTCGCTCGCCTTTCACATACACCACATAGTCGATGCTCTTTCCCAGTGCCACCTCACCAAAATTCAGCTCGGTGCCCTGTGTGGGAGTGGTGAGTGTGGGCTCTCCTTCTGGTGTGTCGCCACCGCCATCGATATTGAACACCTGGTTTTGCTTGTCGCCCCAGATATATTCTATCAGCTCCGGGTGGTCGATGAATGGGTTACGGTTGTTTTGAATGCGATACACCGCATCGTTTCGATCATTCTCCTTGTCGCTCACGGGGTCGTTGCGGCTCCATTTCAGCAGCAGGTCGATGGCCCAGGTGTTGAGCGTCTTCCAGTTGCTGTTGTTCACCATGAAGGTGTGCTTCCAGTTGTAGTCTTGATAGCAGGTGGCCATATAGAAATAGGTGCGTGCGAAGTCGCCTTTATAAGCGTCGCCTGGCTCAAACACCGCGCCATCGCCACCGCCTTGGCCACTCACAGGTGTGCCCACCTTGGTCACGCCGTTGTCGAAGCTGGCATTCGCCACTTCGCCCAGTGGGTGGTTGCTTTTTGCCATATTGGCTTCGCCGTCGCTTGGGTAGAG
This sequence comes from Porphyromonadaceae bacterium UBA7572, assembly GCA_002476625.1. GTDB lineage: Bacteria > Bacteroidota > Bacteroidia > Bacteroidales > Muribaculaceae > Sodaliphilus. Next base: position 39,538 of record DLLC01000034.1, read on the forward strand.
GTGGTGAAGGTCGGTGTAGGCGTCCACCTCCGTGCCACCCCACCAGCTTTTCGGGAAAGAATGCTCCTTGTGCATTCCTTGCACGCCACGGAAGCCGTTGAAGTGGTAAACGTTGCTGCTATACATGTCCCACACCCTGCTTCTGTCGGTGGGCACACAGTCGGTGGACGGGAAATAGTTCCACAGGCTGTTGTACGACACCACGGTGTGTGGCTTGATGAGATTATGTACTGCGTCTTTCAGCGCTTGTCCTTTCAGGCCGTTGAGCGATCTGTAATATCCTGCCGGAGCGGTGGCAAACACCGATATGCCTGCACAGATGACCAGCAGGGCTGTGAGTAGAAAATTCTTATATTGCTTCATAAAAATAAGTAGGAGCAGATTAGTTTCTAAAATTGTTTTCAAAGTGACAAAGTTAGGCAAAAATCCGCATTTTTTTTCTATCTTTGTGCAGATATATTAGCATGAAAGATGACTACGAATCAGAGTAAACCATATTTCTCAGTGATTGTGCCTGTGTATAATAGGCGAGGCGAAGTCCGAGACCTGCTTGAGAGCCTTTCAAAGCAGTCGAGTGATGATTTTGAGGTGCTTCTTGTGGAGGACGGCTCCACAGAGCGGTGCGATGACATAGCCAGAGCTTACGCTGGCAAAATTAATGTGCACTATTTCTGGAAAGAGAATGAGGGGCGGAGCATAGCCAGAAACTATGGCATAGAGCGCGCCAGTGGCGACTACTTCATATTCTTTGACAGCGACTGTGTGATTCCACCACGCTATTTTGAGGTGTTGACAGCCTCGCTGAAGAACAACCCTGTGGATTGCTTTGGCGGACCCGACGCCGCGAGCGATGACTTCAACGACACGCAGAAGGCCATATCTTTCTCAATGACCGCTTTCTTGACCACGGGCGGCATTCGTGGCGGCAAGGTGCAGCTTGAGAAGTTTGTGCCGCGATCGTTCAATATGGGGTATAGCCGTAAAGTGTGGCAAGCCGTGGGCGGATTTCGTGAAATGTTCAGTGAGGACATTGACATGAGCACCCGTATTCGCAAGGCCGGTTTCTCTATCACGCTTTTCCGCGATGCTTACGTGTATCACAAGCGACGTAACACCTTGAAGTCCTTTTCCCGACAGACTTATGTGTTTGGCATGTCGCGCATCACGCTCAAGCTGCTTTATCCCGACTCAATGAAACTTGTGCACACGCTGCCTGCGGTGTTCGTCATCGGGTGTGTGTCGCTCATATTGCTTGCCCTATTCTGGCGGTGGTGGGCTATCCTGCCTTTAGCGCTGTATGTGGTGATGCTGTGGCTGAGCGCATTGGTGGCGACGAAAAGCCTGAAAATAGCCTCTTTGGCGGTGGTTACCAGCTTTATCCAGCTTGGCAGCTACGGTTGCGGCTTTATCAAGGCCTATGTGTGGAAAATACTGCTTGGCCATGGCAGAGACGTGGAGGAGGAGATTGCCATTCGTAAAGGAAAATAGCTATGGATGCCGAGAAAAAATCGCTGGTGGGCACTCGCACGCTCACACTTCATGTGCTGGAGGAGGAACGCCCCCGCGAGAAAGCCTTGAAGTTTGGCTTTGAGGCGCTGTCAACTGCTGAGCTGATGGCCATTGTGATAGGGAGTGGGACACCTGGTGAGAGTGTGGTGGACCTGTGCCAGCGCATTCTTGCCGACAGTGGTAACAAACTGTCGAAAATAGCACGGTCGGGTGTGAAGGAGCTGCAGAAATATAAAGGAATAGGACCAGTGAAAGCTACTGAACTGATGGCGTCACTCGAACTCTCGCGCCGCTATCAAGTGGAGATCATGGAAGAAAAGCAAATTACCTCAAGCCAGGACGCCTACAGCTATTTGCGTCAAAAGATGGATTATCTTGAGCATGAGGAAATATGGATACTGATGCTTAACCGCGCAAAGCGTGTGATAGGCTGCAAATGTATGAGCAAGGGTGGCACTTCGGCAGCTGTGACCGATATAAAGATGATATTGCGCGAGCTGATTGACAACCTTGCCGATGGCGTGATTCTGGCGCACAATCACCCCAGCGACAGTGACCGTCCGAGCATGCAGGACGACCGTCTTACACAGCGGGTGAAGGAAGGCTGTATGGCTGTGGATGTCAATTTTCTCGACCATATTATCGTTTGCCGCTCGGGCAGATATTACAGCTACCTCGACAACGGGCGGATATGACACATCGTGCTTATTCCATCAGCAATTTGACGTGGAAAGCCCTCAAATGGTGTGTGGCTCATGTTAATGCCATGTTGATACAATGTTAATATAATGATGTCGGAAAAAATAGATTTTTTCGTGCGATTATTTTAACTTTGCAGTTCCAAATAAGGAATATGATATGGAATTTGAAACAGGAAAAAAGAACAAGCAATACCGCCGTAAGCCCACACACGAAAGTGAGCCACTGACGGATCTCGGCAAGACTCAGCCTCAAGACATAGAAATAGAGGAGGCTGTGCTTGGTGCTATTATGTTAGAGAAGGACGCTTATCCTTTGGTGAGCGACATTCTGTCGCCCGAAAGTTTCTACCTCAGAGCCAATCAGCTCATCTATTCCGCCATTCGCGACCTTGGCGCACAGCAGCTGCCTATCGACTTGCTCACCGTGACCCAGCAGCTTCGTGCCAACGGCAATCTTGATGAGGTGGGCGGCCCTGCGCATATATCTGAGCTTACCGGCCGTGTGGCATCGGCAGCCAATATCGAGTACCATGCGCAAATCGTGGCACAAAAATATTTGGCGAGAGAGCTGATTAGCTACAGCTCCCAGATTGGCACCCTTGCTTTTGACGACTCGGTAGACGTGTACGAGCTGATGCAGGAGGCTGAAGGCAAGCTCTTTGAGCTGTCAAGGTCCACTTTGAAGCGCGACTTTACACAGATTGACCCCGTCATCAACGAGGCTATGAAGAAAATTCAGGAGGCGGCAAGCAGCGACAGCAGCTTGAGCGGCCTGCAAACGGGCTACCGCGACCTCGATAAGGTGACTTCCGGCTGGCAGAACAGCGACTTGATTATTATCGCTGCCCGTCCGGCAATGGGTAAGACCGCGCTCGTGCTGTCGATGGCAAAGAATATGGCGGTTGATTACAACATACCTGTGGCTGTGTTCTCCCTTGAAATGTCGAACCTTCAGTTGGTGAACCGTTTGATAAGCAACGTGTGTAACCTTGAAAGCGAGAAAATCAAGAGTGGCGACTTGAGCCAGGCCGACTGGGATAACTTGATGACCCGAATCAAGGATTTGTATTCCGCACCGCTCTATGTTGATGACACACCGTCGCTTTCCGTGTTTGAACTCCGCACCAAGGCTCGCCGCCTGGTGAAGGAGCACGACATTAAGCTCATCATTATCGACTACCTACAGTTGATGAACGCCTCTGGTATGAAGTTTGGCAGCCGCGAGCAGGAGGTCAGCACCATTTCGCGGTCGCTGAAGCAGTTGGCCAAAGAGCTGAATATACCGATTATCGCCTTGTCGCAGCTCAACCGTAATGTGGAGTCGCGTGGCGATGACAAAAATGGCAAGCGTCCGCAGTTGAGCGACCTTCGTGAGTCGGGCTCCATTGAGCAGGATGCCGACATTGTTTGCTTTATCCACCGTCCCGAGTATTACACGAAGTCGTCGGTCGATGCTGAAGGCAACGACATTAAGGGCAAGGCCGAGTTTATCATTGCCAAGCACCGTAGCGGTTCGGTGGGCGATGTGCCGATGCGCTTCGTGGGCAAATATGCCCGCTTTGAGAACTGGGACGAAGGTTTTGAAACCAGCACAGAGAAATATGAGTCGAAGATCAATGGCGGTGGCGGCGAGGGTGCCGTGCCGCTTCAGCAGCCAAGCGCACCTCAGCCCGGTGAGTTCACTCCGCCTGCCCCGAATGTGAATTTCCTCTCTCCGTCCGACGACACTACGCCCCCGTTCTGACACAGCTCATTTGGGCTTATGGAGGGGAATGTTTGAGGTTTTATAATGTCGGCTCACACTACTACTGCATGCCTTCAAGGCTCTGAGTTTTCCCGATAAAGAGTATCACGCCAGTGGTGCGCTCCCGAATAATGTAGATAAATGGATGGTCGATAATGAATTGTTTAGGAAGCTGGCCAGTGGAAGTGAACCCTAAATCCACCTTTGTGCTGGCAACGGCTGTTGTACCGTCTTCGTTTACTTCAATCGTGGTGTATTGCTGAACGGCAGTGACGCAAACTCCGAGACTGGAGCTGATTTTCCCAAATTGGGCATCGTCGGAGAATGCTTTTTTGATACCGATTTTTGCGAGTGGGGCGATGAGCTGGTTGTTATAAGATCCTTTGAACTTAGGCATTGTCACTTCCGACTCGTTTGCCACGATTTGCGTAAGTAGCTGATTGTATCGATCTCCGTTAAGATTAGCGATGTAGCTGTTGATTTTTTCTTTTTTGGGCATGATTACCAGAAGCTGGAATGCGTTTCCACTGTAGTCAAACTCTACCATCAGTTCGTTGTCTGAGGAGAATCCATAGAGCTTGCATTTGTCTGACTTCATCATCTTTACGCTCTCATTGCGGTCGAACTGGTTGCGGAAAATGTCGTTGTATGTGTTCTTTTTGGGGAAATAACTCCAAAATCCTTTGAAGAATAAGGTGTTCAGCAGTATGGCTACATCCGTTTTTGGGTCTAGTCCTTTTGTGATATTAGGAATTAAGCCATTGGTCTTTTCTTTAGACCAATTGTTGATGGCGTCCACGCTTTTACTTTCGCTGAAATCAAGAGCTGAAACTTTCGCGTTAAAATTTGATCTCATGCCAATTTTATATTCTTCAAGAATTTTACCCTCATATTGCTTGTTAAGCCATAGTGAATTGGCTATGGCCAACTTTGATGAGCATTTGATGCTGTTGGTTAGGGCAGTGTTCATGATGGCGTAATAGCTGTTGATGTCGTCAAGTGTGACATCGTCCCCAATTTTAAGCGCTCTGGAAATTTCATCGTAGGTCTCTCCTACCGCTCCGTTAGCAAGCATGGCAAGCGCTTGACCGAGGCTGTAAGGCGACACAAGCACATTGTTATTTTCGTTATTCACAGCTTTTAATACATCAAAAGCGAAGTCGTTACTTTGGTTGAGGGCCTGCTTTTGTCTGGCCGAGAGCTTGATGCTGTACTCTGCTGGTTTTTCTCCAGATTCATTTGGTCCGTCACTCTCGTTGCATGACACAGATGTTATCATCATTGTCAAGCTCATGAGCATACAATAATAGATAGAAGTTTTCATAGCTACAAAGAATTAAAAATGAATGATTTTTTTAGTGCATTGATGACAATATTGTCTATATTAAATTGTGTTGTGGAATTATATATTAGGGACGAGTTTCTCCAGTATTGTCTTCGCCTGGATAAAATTCTTGGAAATTATAGAACATATACGCTACAGAGTTATATGTGCCACCAGCAGAAGTCCAATATGGACTATAGGTGTAGTCTTTTCCTGGACGCGTAAATGAACCTGCAAAATCACTACCTTCATAAGATGCAGAATACTCATGTGCAATATACCATGTGGTGTTTGGCGTTTGCCATCCCCAGTTCATTGTGATATATGTGTTTTTGTCAGACAGCACTTCTACATATTTTTCTGTGCCTCCTTTAGGGTCAGGCTCAAAAACTTCTTGTGGATAACGGTTGAAATCATCGTCGGTGATTTCATGAGTTTCGTCCCACTCATATTTAATCACCAAATTCTCGCAAACTTCCTTATAGCCGTCTATGATGAAAAAGTGGCCTGTTTCTCCTGAAGTGTTTTTTGCAGCGACAATTACAGGCTCGCGTTTTTGTAAGTGGCTTATTAACACGCCATAATCATATTTTTCTTTTTGGGCATAATTTAGCATATAGTAATCTCTCATTACGCAAACTTTATTTGCGGCTGTGCCTGATTCGGCTGCCCTATATTCGGTATGCATTTTCTTTCCAAGATCCCTTAAAAACATAGCGACATAATAGTTGTTAGAAGAAAGATATTTCCATCCATTTACAGACTTGGATGTGATGTCAAACTGTTCTTTACTTGTTAATGTTGGGCCAGTTGCCGATGTTGGAATTTCAATATTACGGTTGTTATTTATTCTATAATGGTAAATGACTTGCCCCACTGCAACGGGTACACATCCCACGGGTGCGTGAATCAACTCGCCACTGCTACTTGAAACTATTGGACAAAAAATGTTATAAGGATACCCTTGATGCCAGGAGGTTGTGATAACATGAGGATAATTGTATGTTTTTGTGCCGAATGTAGTGTCTGTTGGGATCCACATTCCTCGACCTAACCCCCTTGTTTTTACTTTGCGTTGTTTTTTTAGGGGAGGCGATGGTCTTTCTTCAAGCAATTCCCAAATAGGACTTTTACTTTTTTCTCTTGATTCTCGGATTTTTCTGATGTTATATAACAGCCCGCTGACGCATGATGTGTTAGGGTCGTTTGGATTTGACAGGTCTATATCGCTTTCTGACTCTGTAATTATAGGCGATATCCGCTGGTCGCCTGAAATTAATTTCCAGCCTTTTTTATAGTTTAGTTTGTAGGCTAATGTGTCGCCATCTATGACAACTGGGGTGATTTTTAAAGGTGTTTCTTTCTTTATTTTAAGGTATTTTTTTAGTAGTTGAGTAGATACCTTGAAATCTTCATTTTTACCGATGTTAAATTTAGCTTTTGATTGAAGCTGGGATTGTTCCAAGCCAATATCGTTAATCTCGTTGCATGACGACGCTAAAAGAAGTGCAACAAAGATTATGATGGTTTGTAAGGTGGCTTTTTGTTTAGTATTCATTTTCTTGTTTGGGTTAAATGGTTGCGTGATAGCCAGTTTTGTTTTTGCTCCACAAATATATACAACATTTTATTGTTATGCAATACGAATTTGTTTTTTTCATAGAAAGGTTGTTGAAAAATTAAAGAGTATGGGAAAATGATGGGGGAATGGTGCGTTGTTGTTTGTTTTCTCTCATAATTTTTAGGGCTGATTGGGAATAATTCATTATATTTGTGCATGATGAATTGTGTTGAATCAGATTCTAAACTTTTATGAATGACATGGTGCTAAAAAAAATATTGTTTGGTGTGATAGGTTTTTGTGTGATGGCAATGCCTGTGGGCGCGGCGAAGAAGCAAAGCAAGTCGGCGGAGATTGCCTTGCAAAAAAAAGTGGAGTCCACGCTCTCCAAGATGACACTGGAAGAGAAGATGGATATGCTCGGAGAATACAAGGGCGGTTTTAGCACATATCCAATTCCCCGATTGGGCATTCCCGAAGTGAAAATGGCCGATGCGTCGGTGGGCGTGCGCAATTATGGCAAGTCCACTCAGTATCCTGCCTCTGTGCTCACGGCGTCAACCTGGAGCCGCCGAATGGTGGCAGCCATGGCCACCTCTTTGGCTGTGGACTGCAAAGCCCGTGGGGTGGGCATTCTGCTCGGCCCTGGCGTGAACATTATGCGTGCCCCTGTGTGCGGACGTAATTTTGAGTACTTTAGCGAGGACCCCTATCTGTCGGCTCAACTGGCCGTGCCATTTATTAAAGGACTTCAGCAGAATGGAGTGGCGGCAGTGGTGAAGCATTTTGCGCTCAACAATATGGAGTGGGGACGCAAGCGCATCGACTCTCGTGCCGACGAGCGCACTTGCCACGAAATCTATTTCCCGGCTTTTCGCGCTGCAGTGGAAGACGCCGATGTGGCGTGCGTAATGGATTCGTATAATCTGGTGAACGGATACTACGCCACCGAGAACTCTTGGCTCAACAATAAGGTGCTTCGCGACATGTGGGGATTTAAAGGTGTGGTGATGAGCGACTGGGGCGCCACTCACAGCGTGGGAGGCGCTATGCGGGGCGGTCTGGATTTGGATATGGACGGAAAGAACACTGCTAAATACTTTAACCGCGACAGCCTCCAGGCAGCCCTGAACAATGAGGGTATAACCGTGAAGATGATCAATGAGAAGGTGCGTCACATATTGGGCATGATATACCGATTTGACTTCGACAAGACAAAACCTACCGACGACCTTGCCATTCTCAATAATAAGAACAATGCTCAGGTGGCTCAAAAAGTGGCTGAGGAGGGCATCGTGCTACTTAAAAACCAGGGAAGCCTTCTGCCAATCTCTCAAGCTAAGTCGGTGATGGTGGTTGGCCCGTTTGCCAACCAGATCCCATGTGGCGGCGGTAGTTCAAAGGTGCGCCCTTACACCACCACGTCGATTACAGGCGGACTAAAGGTGGCAATGAAGGGCATTGATATTAAGGAGCATCAGATTTATGATGAGGAACCCTGCACCCATCTTTACCGCGACCGCGGTGGCAGGACTCCGGGGCTGAAAGCTGAATACTTCAATAACCCAAACCTTGGTGGCGCTCCGCTGATGAGCGACTATGTGGATGGACTTAATTTTTATTGGGGCAACGGTACGCCGCAGCCCGATTTCTTGGGTAATGATAATTTTTCGATACGCTATACCGGTTATTTGCGTGTGCCTGCCTCTGGTGAATATACCCTGCTTCTTTCCAGCGACGACGGAAGCCGGATGTGGATTGACGATGCGCTGGTGCTCGACAACTGGGGCAACCACTCGTTCAGAGGAAAAGAGCTCACCGTTAATCTTCAGGCCAACCACGACTATCCTATCCGAATCGACTATGCCGAAGCGGAAGGCGAGGCTGGCATCCGACTGGGCTACCGCATAGCCCAAGTGGACAACCTTGCCACTGATGCCGCGCTGTGTGATGCCGTGATTGTGACAGCTGGATTCGGTGAAAAAGTGGAAAAAGAGGGTAAGGATCGGCCTTGGCAGCTCCCAGCCGAGCAGGTGAGGATGATTAAGGATGCCGCAGCCTCCAATGCCAATGTGGTGGTGGTGCTCTTCTCTGGTGGCGCACTCGACGTGAGCAGCTGGGCCAACGATGTGCGCGCCATTATTTGGGCGGGCTATCCGGGTCAGGGCGGTGGCCAGGCATTGGCCAATATCATCAGCGGTAAGGTGAGTCCGAGTGGAAAACTCACCTGCACCTGGGCTAAAAAGTGGGAGGATTATTCATCCAGCAATAATTATTATGAGAAAGAAGGGGAGCATTACCTGAATTATGATGAGCGCCTATTGGTGGGCTATCGCTCTTTCGACAAGGGTGATGTGGAACCTGCCTTTCCTTTTGGATTTGGATTGAGCTACACGAGATTCGCTTACAGTAATCTTAAAGTGAAGCGCACCGACCGTCAGTGCCAAGTGAAGGTGGATGTGACCAACGTGGGCAAAGTGGCTGGCGCCGAAGTGGTGCAAGTGTATGTGGAGCCTACCGTAGTGCCAGAAGCCGACCCTGTGCAGACGCTTCGTGGCTTTGAAAAGGTGAATTTGAAGCCGGGTGAAAAGCGCACTGTCACCATTATGCTTGATGAGGATGCCTTCTCTACCTATAAGGTGAATAAAAAAGCCTTCACGGTGAATCCTGGCGAATATAAGGTGAAGGTGGGCGCATCGTCGCGCGATATCCGACAGACCTACACCGTGAAAGTGAATCGCCCTACTCGTGTGGCAAGGGCCGCTGATTAAACATTTGTGATCGTATAAAAATTTGGGCAACACTCTAAATTTAGAATGTTGCCCATTTTTATCGTTACTTGTGGCAACCATTTGCGCCACACTATAAGCTCTATTAGGATTTAGCGAACACGGCCCACATAGCTGCCGTCGCGGGTGTCAACCTCGATTTTCTCGCCTACGTTGATGAACAGAGGCACACGCACCTCTGCGCCAGTTTCCACAGTGGCTGGCTTGAGGGTGTTGGTGGCTGTGTCGCCCTTCACGCCTGGCTCGGTGTAGGTGACTTCAAGCACTGTCTTTACTGGCATTTCTGCATAGAGAACTGATTCAGTTGAGGCGTCGGTGACAACGTCCACAACATCGCCCTCCTTCATGAATGCCGATCCGCTCACGATTTCCTTGTTGATGGGAACTTGGTCGAAAGTTTCTTGGTTCATGAAAATAGCGTCTTCACCATCCATGTAGAGGTACTGGTAAGGACGGCGTTCTACACGAACGTCTTCGAGTTTTTCACCAATGTTGAAACGGCGTTCAATCACGCGGCCGTCAACAACGTTTTTCAGCTTAGTGCGCATGAAAGTGTTGCCCTTTCCAGGCTTCACGTGCAGGAATTCAATGCAGAAATAGAGCTGGTTGTCTAAACGGATGCAAACACCGTTTTTAATGTCTTGAGCGTTAATCATAAATTTGTTTGTCTGTTATTTTAGTTAGAAATTGTTGTTCGTTTCAAAAACTTCTGCAAAATTACGCTAATTGCGCAAAAAGTGCAAAAACTTTGCATTAAAAATCTTTCACTTACTTGTTTATTTTCAAAAAAGTGACTAATTTTGCAGTCGCAATTTGCATAAGCGCTAATAAAATAAAATTATAATAAAGATGAAAAGAACATTCCAACCATCAAACAGAAAGAAAGCTAACAAGCATGGTTTCCGTCATCGCATGAAGACAGCTGATGGCCGTAAGGTACTCGCTCGACGTCGTGCAAAAGGCCGTTACAGCCTCTCTGTTAGCGACAGCGTTTACAAGTAATTCACTTAGGTAATCGCTTAAGGCAACGCATAGCCGTTGTCCCTTTTTTGGGGGGACGACGGCATTTGTCGTATAGTGGGGTGTGTAGCGCATACCGTTATGTGGTGGTTTGCATAAGGTATAGCCGAGGTTTCTTTATTCGTATGGCTGGCCTGTGAGTAATGTCATGTATTGGCTGTAGGTGATGTGCTCGCCGCCCATCGACGCAAGATGTGGTGTCTCCAGTTGGCAATCTATGATTTTCACGCCTTCTGTCTCCATTTTTCTTGATAGGTAGATGAGCGCTAATTTCGAAGCGCTTGGCTCGAGTGAGAACATGCTTTCACCGCAGAATGCGTTTCCTGCCCGCACTCCATATAATCCGCCCACCAACTTATCTCCGTTCCACACTTCCACGCTATGGCACACGCCAATGCTGTGTAGGCGTGTGTAGGCTCTTATCATTTCTGGTCCTAACCATGCACCAACGTCTTTGTTGCGCATAGAGACGGTGGCGCAGCCGTGAATCACGCCGTCAAAATCACGATCCCAGGTCATGTGATAGCGATGCTTGTTCAGCAGCGTGCGCATAGAGTGCGAAATGTGGATTTTCTCCGGGAAAATCACAAATCGGCTCAACGGGCAGTACCATAGAATGGGGCTGTCGGCGTCGCATGGATACCAAGGGAATATGCCGTTGGCATACGCCATTATCAGCCGGTCGGTGCTCAAGTCACCACCGAAGGCCAAGAGTCCGTCGTCGTCACCTAATGTGGGGTCGGGAAACCATAACTCATCATCAAGTTGGATAATCATAGTGAAAAAATAATCTTTATGCTATACGACTGTGAGTTTGCCGTTTATTAGCTCAACAGTGGCCTTGCCACCTTTTTTCAACTTGCCAAAGAGAATTTCCTTCATTAGCAAAGTTTTCAGTTGGCGATGAATTACGCGGTCCATTTCGCGTGCGCCGTATTCCTTGGAGAAGCCCATGGCGAGAATGTGTTTTTGTGCCTCTGCGGAGAGCTTGACGCTTGCCGACTTGGCAGCTAATTGCTTGTCGAGTTCGTCTAATTTCTTGTTTAGAATGAGTTGTGCCATGGTTATGTCCATTTCGTTGAACACCACAATTTCGCTCAGGCGGTTGATGAACTCAGGCTTAAACGTGCGCTTCACTTGCTTGAGCATAGCTCCACCGGCTGTGGCAGTGGAGGCAAATCCAAGGGTGGCTTGCGAGGCGTATTGAGCGCCGGCGTTGCTGGTCATAATCAGTACCACATTCTTGAAATGCGCCTTTTGTCCTTTGTTGTCGGTGAGCACGCCATAGTCCATCACTTGCAGTAGTATGTTGAAAATATCGGTGTGCGCTTTCTCTATCTCGTCGAGAAGCAGCACGCAGTCGGGGCAGTTGCGCACGGCGTCGGTGAGCAGTCCACCGTCGTCGTATCCCACATAGCCGGCTGGCGCGCCAATGAGCTTGGCCACGGTGTGCTTCTCCATATATTCACTCATGTCGAAGCGCACAAGCTTCACACCGAGTTCGGTGGCGAGCGTTTTCGCCACCTCTGTCTTTCCCACGCCAGTAGGCCCCACGAACAGTAGGCTTGCCAGCGGCTTGTTCTCATCAGTCAATCCTGCCTTTGCCATCTGCACGGCGTTCACCACTGTCTGTATAGCATGGTCTTGGCCATACACTTTGGCTCGTATGCGGCTTTCAAGCGTGGCGAGGTTTTTACTGTCGTTCTGCTTGATGGCGAGCGCATCCACTTTTGCTATCTTCGCCAGCACCTCGGCAATGGCTTTTTTAGTGATTTTCTTGTGCTTTTTGCATTCGAGCTCGGCTTGGGCACCAGCCTCGTCGATGAGGTCGATGGCCTTGTCGGGCAGGTATCTGTCGGTGATGAATTTTGCGCTGGCATTCACTGCATACCTGATAGCCTCATCGTCGTATTTCACGTGGTGATACCGCTCGTAGATAGGCTTCAAGTTCTGTATGATGTTGAAAGTCTCTTCCACGCTTGGCTCCTTGATGTCGATTGTTTGGAAGCGTCGGGTAAGGCCGGTGCTGCGCGAGAGGTATTTATTGTATTCAGCGTAGGTGGTGGCTCCAATCACGCGGATAGCACCACCGTCGAGGTATGGCTTCAGCAGGTTCGACACATCGTTGGCGCCATCCTGCCCTTGACCTGCGCCCACTATGGTGTGCACTTCATCAATGTATAAAATGGCGTGCTCATCGTTAGCCACGCCTTCCACAATGGTTTTCAGTCGCTTTTCCATGTCGCCCCGGTATCGAGCGCCCGCGAGCAGCGTGCCCATGTCGAGCTGGTAGATGCGGCTGTCTTTCAGTCGATCAGGCACATTGCCTTCTTCAATGCGTGTGGCAATGCCGTAGATGAGTGCCGTTTTTCCCACTCCTGGCTCGCCAATGTGCAGGGGATTGTTCTTTTCCTTTCTGCAAAGCACTTGAATGGTGCGTTCTATTTCTTTATCTCTGCCGATAAGCGGGTTTTTGTTCTGAATATTGTCGTTGATGCACGTCACATAGCTTTTCCATCGGTTGGCTTGGTGCTCCATACCGTCGGCGAAGTCGTCATCGGGCAGTTCCTCGTCGTAATAGTCATCGCCATTGGTGTTATATTCGTCATCTGTTCGATCATTTCCCATGGCGTTGTTCATTTCTCTGAGAATAACGCTGCTGTCGGCATTCGTGTGCTTATGCAGAAGGTAAGCCGCCTCCGAGTCCTTTTGCTCCAGCATGGCCTGTACCACCATGGGAAGTGTGATGACATTGCTCTCTGCGAGGTGTGCGTTGATGGTGGCTTCGGCGATGACACTTGTCAGCTGGTTGGAAGGCTCCCATCTTTCCAGTTTGTCGGGCACGGAGATGTCGGCATTGTCCAGATACTCCAGTGCTTCATTGAAAATATCTTCAATGCTAATAGTGTCGTTGCAAGCCCATAACGCTTCATCAAACGGCTCTAAAGAGAGCATGCCGCAGAGCAGATGCTCAGGCGTTAGCAACTCGTGACGCTTTCTTATGGCCAGATTACTGGCCTTTTGCATCACGAACTCCATATATTTTGAAAACTTAGCTTCCTGTTGTTTTGACATTATGCGTTTTTTCTGATTTTGTGTGTTATTTGGTGGGTTCAATAGTCACCATGAGCGGATAGCCCGCCTTGTCGGCGAGCAGTTGTGTCTTGTTGCGGCGTGTATTGGCCACGTCGTAAGAGTAGATGCCCACTACCGCCTTTCCGGCCTTGTGCACTTGCATCATCAGTTGGTAAGCCTCTTCTTCCGATTTGTGAAAAACCGTCACGAGCACCATCATCACAAATTCCATGGTGGTGATGTCGTCGTTGTGAAGTATCACTTGATACTGGCGTGGTTCATCGAGCTTGATTTTGGTGACTTCTTTCAGAGCCGATCCGCCTTTAGTCGTGGGGTTGGGCATAGTGGTGGCGAACTGCTTGTTTTAATTTTCAATATACCATTTGAAGAGCGCTTTCACGCCGTCTTCAATTTCCATCTTGTGTGTCCATCCCAAGCTGTGCAGCTTGCTCACGTCGCACAGCTTGCGAGGTGTGCCATCGGGCTTCGAGGAGTCGAAGGCGATGGTGCCTGTGAAGCCCACCGCTTTGGCAACAAGCTCTGAGAGCTGCTTGATGGTCAGTTCCTTGCCTGTGCCCACATTGATGTGGCAATTACGGATTTCGCCAAGTGATGGAATGGCGCCGCCGCGCCCTTCGCTGCTATTGCGGTCCACTTTGCCGCTGGTGCCAACTCCATAGTGAGCAGAAGAATACTTTTCAATGCCGATAATGTCGCTGAAATTCACGTTCAGCAGCACATGCACACTGGCGTCGGCCATATCCTCGCTCCACAGAAATTCGCGCAGCGGAGTGCCTGTGCCCCACAAGGTCACTTTGTTGCTTTCTATGCCAAAATGGCTGAGCACTTCGGTGATGGCTTCTTCCGAGGCTTTGCCGTCGATGCCTTTCACGGGGCGCTTGTTCATGTCGGCGCGGATGGCGTCCCAGTTGTTCTCTCCAATCATGCGTGCCAGATACACCTTGCGCATCATGGCAGGCATCACATGGCTGTTTTCGAGGTGGAAATTATCGTTTGGCCCATAGAGGTTTGTGGGCATCACTGCGATATAGTTGGTGCCATATTGCAGATTGTAGCTTTCACACATTTTCAGTCCGGAGATTTTAGCCAAAGCGTATTCCTCGTTGGTGTATTCCAGAGGCGAGGTGAGCAAGGCGTCTTCCTTGATGGGCTGTGGCGCATTTTTTGGATAGATGCAAGTAGAACCGAGGAAAAGGAGCTTTTGCACACCGTGTGCAAAACTTTCGCTGATCACATTGCACTGAATCTTCATGTTTTGCATAATGAAGTCGGCGCGATACAGGGAGTTGGCCATGATGCCGCCCACATAGGCAGCTGCCAGCACCACTGCGTCGGGGCGCTCCTCGTCGAAAAATTTTCTTACGGCCTGCTGGTCGGTTAAGTCGAGCTCAGCATGTGTGCGACCCACTAAATTGTGGTAGCCGCGCTGCCGCAGGTTCTTCCAGATGGCAGAGCCAACCAGTCCATGGTGTCCTGCCACGTATATTTTTGCGTTTTTGTCGATCATTTCACTATTCCTTTCTCAAGATATTCTGCGAGGTTGACGCGAATTTTGTCGCCGGCGTTTTCGATAGCAACCTTAGCTACATCGTGGTCAACCATAATTTTTACAAGCTCTTCAAAAGAGGTGCGCTGCGGATCCCAACCGAGTTCTGCCCTTGCCTTGGTGGGGTCGCCCCAAAGGTTCACCACATCGGTGGGGCGGTAGAAGTCGGGGCTTACCTCCACAAGCACTTTTCCAGTGGCTTTGTCGATACCTTTCTCGTCTTCGCCTTCACCTTGCCATTCCAGCTCTATGCCCACATGGTGGAAAGCCAGTGTGCAGAATTCACGCACGCTGTGCTGCACACCGGTGGCGATGACGAAGTCTTCGGGCGTGTCGTGCTGGAGGATAAGCCACATGCACTCCACATAGTCGCGGGCATAGCCCCAGTCGCGAAGGCTCGACAGGTTGCCTAAATATAGCTTCTCTTGCTTGCCAGCCTTGATGCGTGCGGCGGCAAGCGTGATTTTTCTGGTGACGAAGGTTTCGCCGCGCCGTTCGCTCTCGTGGTTGAACAAGATGCCTGAGCAGCAGAACATGTTGTAGGCCTCGCGGTATTCTTTCACTATCCAGAAGCCGTAGAGCTTTGCCACAGCATATGGGCTATATGGGTGGAAAGGGGTGTTCTCGTTTTGAGGCACTTCCTCCACTTTTCCATATAGCTCGCTGGTGCTGGCTTGATAGATGCGGCATTCCTCGGTGAGTCCGCATTGGCGCACGGCCTCCAGAATGCGGAGCACGCCTGTGGCATCGACATCGGCGGTGAATTCTGGCGAGTCGAAGCTCACTTGCACATGGCTTTGGGCAGCCAGATTGTAGATTTCGGTGGGGCGCACTTTCCTCACCACCTGAATGAGACTCATCGAGTCGCTCATGTCGGCATAGTGAAGGTGGAAATGTGGCCTGCCCTCAAGATGGGCGATGCGTTCACGATAATCTACCGACGAGCGGCGAATGGTGCCGTGAACTTCGTACCCCTTATCAAGTAAAAACTCAGCCAAGAATGATCCGTCTTGACCCGTAATGCCCGTGATGAGGGCCACTTTACGTTTGTTCTCGTTCATATATTGGTGATAATGATTTCTGTATATGATGTTGTGATGCGCAAAGTTACCATTATTTCTTTATCTCAACAAATAATATGGCAGTAGATAAGCTATTTCCAAGGGGTGCCGAGGAATAGCAGTGCAGTGACTTTGCTCGACTTGAAGGCGTGGATGAGCAGAAGCGTGATGGCTATCACACAGAATGCCACCACCAAAGATAGCGCAGCAAGTGGCACTGTGGCCATTCCCATTTCTTTCAATGGCTCTTGGAGTGCGGTGAGAGGAAACAGGAAAAAGTAGTGGAGCAGGTAAATGCCGAGGCTCTCGTGCCCCAGATAGTTGAAATATCTTGCTATGGCCGAAGGCTTCCGCCCCTCTGTGCGGTATTCTTTTCCCGACCATGGCTCAATCATTGCTATTGCCACCACGATGAGGCAAAAGTGCATAATGGGCAAGGTGACGAAGCTGAAGGCGTTCCATAGCGTAGCCAAGTCTTTGCCCCAGATGTCCCAAGGGTAAGCCACGCTGTAGAACGTCAGGGCGAACACCGCCATCGCAATAGCCAGCATCCACTGGTTATGGATGACGCGCTGAAACGCCGTTTTCCAGTGGTTGGCCATCACGCCTATCATAAACACCGGGAAGAATCGTGCAAGCAGGCCGAAACCCGCATAGTCGATATTAGCCTCCTCGTCGGCAAAAGTAAGCGATAAGGTGACCAGAATACCGTAAGTGACGAGCAGAACGATAATCTGGCAGAAGGCGTTCTTGATTCGCTGTAGGATGGCGCTAATGGGCACATAGAGCAAGCATAGTTCGAAAAGGCACAAAGTGAACCAATAGCCGTCTTTCCAATAGGCGCGGTATAGGTCGGGAAGATTGTCGCTCAATGGCGACTGGAGCTGGCTGTGTGGAAAGTAGAGCACCCATAGCGGGGTGATGACTAAAAACGGTATGATAAGTTGGATGAAGCGCTTTTTCAGGCCAGGTGTGATGAATTGCCTGTCGGCATTGGTCTTGTAGGTGAGGTAGCCACTGATGAAGAAGAAAACAGGCATGTGTATCTGCCCGATAAACTTAAAAAGGAAGGCGGCATCGAGCCCTCGCACACACATGGTCAGCGCATGGCCCATCACCACTAAAAATATGGCGATGCCTTTCAGTAGGTCGAAATACTCAATTCTTTTTTTACGTTGCGTAGTAGCGTTCATTATTTTTATAGATGTATGACATGATTTTATCTATACAAAGATACGTGAAATTAGCCATTTTCAGAAGGATTTTACTAAATTTGTGGAAAAACAGAAAGATATGGCTATGGAGATAAAGAAGTGGACCACTTTGGAGTCGCGCTACATTATTCGCCGCCCTTGGCTTACCGCAAGGGTGGATAAGGTGCAACTTCCCGATGGACGCATTAATCCGGAGCACTATGTTCTGGAGTATCCTGCGTGGGTGAATGTCATAGCTGTCACCACTGATGGGCTTATGGTGATGGTGCGCCAGTACCGTCATGGCTTCGATGAGGTGATGGTGGAGCTGTGCGCCGGCGTGGTGGAGAATGGCGAGGTGCCTATTGATGCCGCCAAGCGCGAACTCCTGGAGGAGACTGGCTATGCTGGAGGGGTGTGGCGTGAGTTGATGACGATCGGGCAGAACCCAAGCATCTCCAATAATCTTACCCACTGTTTTGTGGCACAGGGCGTGGAAAAGGTGAGTGGCCAGCACCTTGACGAGAGCGAGGACATTGAGGTGCTGCTGATGAGCGAGGAAGAGGTGCTTGATATGCTCAAGCGCGACCAGCAAAAGCAGGCACTTATGGCAGCCCCGTTATGGCGCTACTTTTACGAGAATCGCATGAAAAAGTAAAAGCCGAGCTTTCACGAAAGCTCGGCTTTTTTAGTGGATTGCTGGTGCAGCACTATTTGCCCACAGTGATTTCGTCGCCAGAGGAATGGGCGGTCATCTGTGGCGCATACTGGCACTGGGCTGTGGCGATACCTGCGCTATAGCTTCCTTCTGCATTGACGTACACATCATAGCTTACGATATGCGTGCCCTTGCCAAGGCTTGTGAAGAATAGGTTGGTCTGAGCATCCTTCGTTTCCTGGTAGAAGTAGCAGCCATCCATGTAGCGGTAACCCGATGTTTGGTCTTTAGGCTCGAAGCAGGCGCCACGCTGATCGGTGACGGTCAGGAAGTCGAGGTCTTTATTGTTTTTAATTACCACACGCACCTGCACTTTGTCACCCACCTTGAAATTGCGGTCAGTGGCTGGCGTGAGTGCGCCATTGGCTCCGTAGATGAGGTACTCCTTGCTGATGCTCAACTCGGTGATGGCCTTAGCCTCAACCGATGTCATAGGTGCCACATATTGACTATATACAGCGCCCCATGCAGGACTTGCACCCTGACGGTCGATTTTCAGCGTAGCCCCGCTTTGTGCTGGTATAGCCTTGCGGCAGTAGCCCACATATTCATCAATGTGGCTGAACTTTACTGGCTCGCCATCTATGGTGATGCTGGGTTTGGTACCGCGCTCAAGCCATTGGCTGCCCGTGGAGAGCAGGGCATACACCGCGTCGGCTGCAAGCGAAGAACTGCCCCAGTCGTTGGTCTGCTTCATTAGCAGCATCCATTTGCGAATCTGGTCGATTTCGCCTTTTTCCGCACCCACCTCGTTCATAGCCTCCAGAATGGTGGCAGTGACTGCCACTTTGTCGAAGTAGCGCCAACCCACTTGCAGATTGTCCCAGTACTTTCCTAATTCAGGTTTGATGATGGCAAACTGGCGAACCGACTCCACAATGCGGCTTGCCACTTGCTTGTATCCATTGCGGTAGAGTGCCATTGCATAGTAGGCTTTTTCGCCTAAAGGCAGTCCTTTCCAGTCTTTTGTCATTGCTGTCAAGGCTTTCTTCATCATGTTTGCATTGGCCTTTGGAAGCGCAATTCCGGGGAAGAGCGTGCGGTTGTAAACGTAAGAACTGAAGCCACTGTAGTTTTTCTTGCTTCTCTTTTGCTGCTGATTCCATTGGGCAAGCATCTCCTTGTCGTAGTAGGCGATAGCTTTTTTCACGATGCTGGCAATTTCTTTGTCGTCTTTCAGATAGCCCAAATGCTGGAGCTCGCCAATTAGCTCGATAACGGTTTCGGTGGTCCACAAGTTGCTCTTGCAGTTAGGATACTCATACCATGGGAAACCACCGTCGGTTCGCTGTAGCTTTTGCAGTGCCGCTACAATCTTCCCGTGCTCGATGGCCATTTTCTTTTCGTCGAACAGCTCAATGAGTTTCGACATTCGCAATGACTGCCTGTCGGCCTCGTTCACCCATGGCGAAGCTAACAGGTCGGATATTTTTAAATCCTTGTTTTTGGCGAGCATCGACGTGAGTGTGCTGTCTTGCTCATCGCTTTTCCACTGCTTAATGGCAGTTTTGATGAGAGGGTTCGACCTTGCCACGCCTTGTGCCAGCACCTCGGCAAAGAGGCTGTGGGCAAGATTTGTGGTGATTTGGTAGTTTGAGTCAAAGATGGTGGGCAGGGCGGTCACGCAATACCACACCGGATTGTCGCAGTATTCAAGCGTCACGCGGCTTCCTTCAGGGATTTGTGGCAAATTCACCTCAAAATGTGGCGTGCCGGCATCCGCAAAGAAAGGGGTAGCTTCAATCACAGGCGTGGCATTGCTCAGCACAGGAAGCATGATTTGTTCGCCATCACCGAAATGGGTGTTGGCTGCTTTCACGCGGAAGCCAATAAACGGAACTGTGTCGGGCACACTGCACTCAATGCTTATCACTTCCGTGCCTTTAGCTCCTAATGTGCCGCTAAAGTTCTGCGCTCGAACCACCTTTTGCGAGCGAGAGTCGAATAGTTCGATAATGGCAGTGAATGTGCAAGCCGTGTCGGTGGCATTCATCACATTGGCTTTCAGTGTGGCTTTGTCGCCACCACGGACAAACCGAGGCAGGCTCGATTTCACCATGATTGGCTTTTGTGTCATCACTTCCTTGCTGATGGTGTTGCTGACCATGTTGCTGGTGTAGGCGATGGCTTGCATCACCCAAGTGGTGCTGAACTCTGGCGCTTCAAATTCCACCGCGAGCTCCCCGTCGGTGCCCGAAGTGAGTGTTGGCATCCACAATGCCGTTTTCACGTCGGCCTCTCGGAGCTTGATATTGTTGAGGTTGTTTTCTTCTTTTATTTTTGACGAGGCGTCAGTGAGCATTCCTTTGTCGGTACTCCTCGTCACCACCACTTCTTCGAGGGCAGACTCTTTTTCCTCGATCTGCGCTTCACTACTCTGTAATTTGGATCTCATTCGTGGAGCTGTACCGAAAGCTTTAACGGTGACGTTGTTTGTATCTGCAAGATACATATATTGGGGGAATTGGGAGAAGAAGTCCTTATTGTAGAGGTTGAGTGTAGGTAATTCAATTTTAATAGGGTTCTGCGCGGTTTTATCGGCATAGAAGGCGTAGTTCCAGTGCCAGTAGTCCTCAAATGGAAGTTCAATTCTGTAATGGGAAGCGTGCAAATACCGCACATTGAAACTCCACTTGTTGCTGCCAAGGCTTTCGAGAGCCTTGTCGTACATCTCAAGCATCATGGCACTCTGCACGGGGCGGCCTGTTTGGTCAACGAACTGCATCGTCCATCTTTCTTTTTCTCCAGGCACGAGCTTGTCGCGGAAAGAGTTGAGTTTCACTTCCAGCTTTTGCTCGTTGATCACCGAATTGAAAAGGTGGCTTTCACGACTCTGCTTATCTTTATAGACATTTACAAATTCCATGATAAGGTACTCATCGGGTGCGTTAGGGATTTGAAGCGAGAAATTGTGCAGACCTTGTTTCAGATGTAGCCATCCTTGCTTCACGATGCCGGCTCTCGATGCCGCCACATAGTAGATGTGTGATTCGGGAACGGACACGCCAATGAGTGCGTGGGCCACATTCTTGTCGTCCACTCTGTAGGAGTCGGATGGTATCCAAAGTGCAGAGCCCTTGACGGGTGCCGTTTTGTCGGTTGGGCGGTAAATCACCAATGTGGCGCTGTCTTTGATGGCAGGCTCGTCGGCGAGTTGCACCTCGATGGTGTATTTTCCAGAGGCCACATCAGAAAAGTCTGCTTCAAGAGCGTCGGTTTTGAAAGAACTGGCCTTCACCACCTTTCCGTCTTCGTCTTTGAGCGCATAGGTGCACAGCAGACTTTTGTCGGCCTCGTCGGTGGAATTGAATATCACAGGGAGCTTGGCTTGCTTGTCGCTACCGTTGTTGTGCGTGAAGTTGCTGATGCTGATGCTTCTGCGCTTGCCTATTACAAAAGTGTGGCAAGCCTCGCGGCTTTCACCAGCCGATGTGGTGATTTTAGCGTTCAGCGCATAGCTGTACCATCTGTTATTGACATCGTCGTCATCATCGTTGGCTTTTTCAAGCATTGAAGCGGGGTATTCTATGGTGAAATGTCCGGCGTCGTCGGTGGTGACGGTTGTGTCGTTGACGAGGGAGCCTTCGTCGTTGTCATACCGCCAGTACCAGCTCCACGCCCTTTTAGTGAGCATTAGGCTCACTTCCGTATTTGCGATGGGCATACCGGAATAAGTGGTGGCGATGCCACTGATTTTCACGGGCTGCTTGCTCACGAAATTGTGGGTCATCTCAGGGAACTCTATGGAGAAAGTGGGCGTTTTGTATTCGCTCACTTCGAAGCGACGGGATTCGCGGAAACCGGTGCCCCTGCATGTCAATTGCCAGGTTCCGTTCAAGCGGTCGGTAGGAATATTGAACTGGCCTTCACAGCGTCCAAAAGCATCTGTTGTGAGTTTCAATTCTTTCACCGACTTATAATTTGCGTCGTAGAGTTGAACCGTCACTTTCTCTCCAGAAACCACAGTCCGTGCCGTGGCGCTACGACGATAGAGCACCATGGCAAATTTTACCGATTCGCCAGGCCTGTATATCGCCAAATCTGTGAAAATGTCGGCACTCTTTACGCTGTTTTCATCGTCATCGTCGTCGAATTGGCTAATCTCTTTAAGAGGACCGTATTTGTCTGCGTCTTTTGTCAGCATCACGCTGTCGTCATCTTCAAAGTTCTTTGGCAGTGCGATAGAGCCATCGGAGGCGGTTACTCCATTGATGTGCTCGCCCTTCACGGTCACACCTTTGATTGGCGCGCCTGTAAGGCGGTCAACCGCAAAGATTCTTGCTTCCGCTTTTTTGCTTGCCACATTGAACGACTTGATATCATAGATTCTTACTATTTCATTGACCGACGAGGGCGAAACGATGGTTTTACTGCCCTTCTTAAACGACACGATGAGTGTGTATCGTCCGTAGGGTAGTGGAGGAAGTGTCGCAGTGTCTGTAACTTCCTTGTAGAAGGGAATGCTGTTGCTTACATGCCTGTGGTAGGTGGCTACTAACTTGCATCTCTTGGTGTCGATAGCGGTGCTGCGACTGCTGTAAATGGGCGTTTCGTCTGTGGTTAAATAATTGTCTGGCAGTCGGTAAACGCTTATGGTGAAGTCGTTCACATTCTTTATCGTACATTTCACCTCAATGGAGTCGCGGGAGCTGTATGAGGCTCCGAATTGAATTCGGGCAAGTTTGCTTTCAATCGTGCTTTTTCGATTTGCCACACTTTTTGCATATAATCCGTTGGGAAAGCGGTGGATATAGTCTTTCAGCGCATTGTAGCTTGTTGTGTCTTCTGGCAAGGATTGCAAAAGGCAGCCAGAATGCTCGTTTTCTTTACACTCGTTGTATAGCTTAATCTTTTGAGGCTCATCTAACAGTCCGCTTTGCGCATATAAGTAGGCTGGAACGAATCCATTCTGCTGGAGAAAAGCGAACTGGTCGGTGCGCTCTTGTTCCGTTATCTCTGTCAATTCTTTTTTCTTGTCTAAAATGAAGTCGTAAAGCGATGGCTTGTAGAGCGCACCCAATTCGTTGTATGTGATGATGCCCGAATAGTTGGTGATGGGGCACTGGCGAAGCGCGTCCTTGAAGGCCACGGCCTCGTTCATCAGTTCCTTGACTTTTGTGTTGAAATCATTGACGCCCCATTCCGTGTAGTCGGCAGGACGATTGCCGTGGGGGGTGGGTCGCGTTGTGGCATAGCTCCATGAATAAGATTTGAACACCGATGCTTCAAGGGTGAGCAGGAGTGCCTTGTAGTCGGGGCGGCTCTCTTTCGCCGCCACTTGCTCAATTTTCTTGATAATGACTGGTAGATTGTCCTGCGATATGCTGCCCTCGGCTATGCCGAAGCGCACCAGCGCATCAACCATCAGCTTTCCGTCGTTGGTTTTTAGTGCCACGGAGAGGTCTGCCGAGGCTTTTTTCGACACATCTTTAGGATAGTCGAAGTCGGGTGTCTTCACATTTTTGTTGGCGAATAGATTCATAGGTATGATTGATATTATAAGAAAGATAATGATACTGGATAAATAATGCTGTTTCATAGGACCTAAGTATTAAGTTCTTTGATTTGTGAAGAGATATGCAAAGATAGCGTTATTTTAGTGTTTGAAAAGTTAAAGAAGCCGAAAAATGGCGGGCAGCCATAACACAGTCTTCTTGTTCTGCATTCTTTTTCGCCTTTGGTGGAGTTGTGGTTTTAAAACAGCAATTCCAGTAGAATAATCTCGCCGCCACCTGTGAAAGGTTTATAGGCTTATTGTCCCTACTGGAATTGCTGTGAATATAGTGTGTAAGTTAGTTTTGCTTAGTCTGGTCGATGGTTTCAAACGAGGCGTTGTCGCTTTCCACGCTGTCGCGATAGGAGCGCACAGTGGTGTCGCCTTCGTTGCCTACCATGATCTCCGTGCCACCCATCTGGCCTTTAGCCACCGGGCTTTGGCCATTCGATCCGTTGCCATTAAACACGTTGAACACCTGAATCATGCAAAAAATGCCGGCAAACATGGCTGCCATATACACATAGGGACGAACTCGAACCCACATATTAGGCTTTTCCTTCATTTCTGTGGTGGTCACCTCTGGCAACTTTTCGGTGAGGTTTTTGGCAAAATCGCTGAAGTAGTTTTCGGGTGTTGTGAACCCGGAGTTTTTCCCCAGCTTGCTTAATATTTTTGAGTCTTCTTCTTGTTTCATAGCGATTGTTTGACTTTATGGATGTGGAAAGGTTTAATCCTCGTCGGCAAAAAAACTTTCAATTTTTTTCACGGCATGGTGGTATGAGGCTTTCAGTGCACCAACCGATGTGCCCAATATTTCGCTCATGTCCTCATACTTTATCTCATCGTAATAGCGCATGTTGAACACCAGTCGCTGCTTGTCGGGGAGCGTGGCGATGGCCTTTTGCAGCTTGATTTGAGCCTGGTCGCCGTCGAAATATTTATCGGCCTCGAGGCTGTTGACCAAGAAAGAGGAGTCATCATCGAGCGATATGTTGTTCTGCACCTTTTTCTTGTTGATAAAGGTGATGCTTTCGTTCACCGCTATTTTGTAGAGCCAGGTCGATAGTTTGGAGTCGCCACGGAAGTTGCTGATGTTGGTCCATGCCTTGATGAAGGTGTTTTGGAGCACATCGTTGGCGTCGTCGTGGTCGATAACCATTCGTCGGATTTGCCAGTAGAGGGGCTGTGAATAGTGCTCAATCACCTTTCCGAATGCGCTGCTCAGCGTGTCGGGGTGATGTAGCTGCTCGATAATTTGTGCCTCGTCGTATGTAGTTGTCTTTGCCATAGCCTATAGTCAGTTCCACAAAGTTAGTAATATTTTCCCAGCTGGGCAAACGTGATTAGTCGCTGTGTGTGTTGTAGGGAATGAATTATTTGTTTAAATTTGTATATTAATGTATTAACTAAAAAAATAGTGGTTATGAATGATAATCGGATTACGAAACTTTTTGGGATTAAATACCCTGTGATAGCAGGTGGCATGGTGTGGTGTAGCGGCTGGCGTCTGGCGGCAGCTGTGAGCAATGCTGGCGGCTTAGGTTTGCTGGGCGCAGGCAGTATGCATCCCGAAACACTGATTGAGCATATCGACAAGATGAACCTTGCCACCGATAAGCCTTGGGGCATCAATATTCCGCTCATGTATCCAGAAATTGACCGACTGGTGGAGATTATTATCGAAAAGGGGGTGAAAATCGTGTTCACTTCGGCTGGCAGCCCTAAGAAATTCACCTCGCGATTCCACGAGGCAGGCATCAAGGTGGCACATGTGGTTTCGAGCAGCAAATTCGCCAAAAAGTGTGAAGAAGCCGGCGTTGACGCTGTGGTGGCCGAGGGCTTTGAAGCTGGAGGGCATAACGGCAGAGAGGAGACTACCACCTTGGCGCTCATTCCACAGGTGCGTGAAGCCATTTCCTTGCCCTTGATTGCCGCAGGCGGCATAGGCTCTGGCAAGGCAATGCTTGCCGCTATGGCTCTTGGGGCAGAGGGCGTGCAGATTGGCACATTGTTCGCTGTTAGCCAGGAAAGTTCGGCAAGTGAGGCGTTCAAGCAGTTGTGTGTGGGCCTTGGTGAAGATGGCACTATGCTTGCTCTGAAAAAGATTTCTCCCACTCGACTGATTAAAAATGAGTTGTTTGAAAAAATTGCAGAAGCTGAGGCTCGTGGAGCAGATGTCGACGAACTCCGTGCCCTGCTCGGGCGTGCTGCCTCGAAGCGTGGCATTTTTGAGGGTGATTTAGTGAATGGCGAACTTGAAATCGGCCAGATAGCAAGCTCTATAAAAGAAGTGCTACCTGTGGCTGAAATTATGCGGAACCTCATTTCCGACTTTGAAGCCACTCAAGCTAAGATAGCCCGTCTCTGACACAGCTTTTTTAAAATTTTAGACAAAAAGAAAAGGTTTCGCACTGCTCTTTGTGCGAAACCTTTTCTGTATCATTTGTTTAGGAATGTATTAGGATGCCTTGCTTTCGTCAAACATATTGCCTGCCACATTGGCGTCGTAAGTGTCGGTTTTGTATGATCCGCGGAAACGGATACCTTGGTCGATGATGTTGAATTCCACGTCCTTGAGTGTGACGTCGGACACGTCGCCTCTGCCAGTAGTGGTGGATTTCACCTCTGGAGAGGTGATCTTGTAGCCATTGCTGGTGACCTGTAGTTTCAGTCCCTCAAACACCGCTATTCTGTTTTGATCAGACTCGTTGGCCTTTGGGATGAAGTTTACGATAGTGACGGTGGCTGTCATATTGCTCTTGTTGAGGTTGAAATCGTATTTGCAGTTGTCAAGGGTATAACTTTTGCTTTCGTCGCCATCAGGAATGAATTCTGTCTTGTTGTAGGAGAAAGGAAGCCCTGCGGTGGCATATACCGTCTTGTTGGTGCCCACAGAGTAGGTGATATACACGGTACCATTCTGTAAGCTTATGTAGCCTCTTAGGTTTGTGATGTCGGTAGCGGATGCCGTTGCTTTCGGACAAGAGAAAGTGACAGCGTTCTTGCTTTGGTCGTTTGTGAGCGCCATGTCCTTGATCGTGAATTGTATGGTATTGTCATTACCAATCGTGGCAGTGCCGTTGAGAGAGATGGTGCTGTTGTCGTAGTTGATGGAGAAGTTGTAGTTGTTCATGTATAATTCTGGAGTGTCGGTGCTGCCATCTGTTACGGTGCGGTTAAACATCGACGTCGTGAATGTGGCTATGTTGTTGTCGTTGTTGCCCAGACATGAGGTCATACTCATGAGCACCAATGCTGTCAGAAGTAAAGAAAAGATTTTTTTCATACTGATCTGTGTTTGATTTTTAAAAAAGTTTTGGTTTTATGTTTGTTAGTTTTTAGCTTTCACTTCACCGATGCCATCGATGGAATATGAGGCTTCTATCTGACCGAAGAATTTTAGTTCAGCCTTGAAGTCCTTGAGCTTGTATTTGTTGACTTTTGAGTCGCCATCATTGACTGGCGATGCAGTGTCGGCTGTTATCTCATACCCATAGAGATTTGGGGTGTAATCCAGATTCTCATATACGATTGCATTATCGTTTCCGAGGCTTCCGTCATAATCTATGTTACATAGGGCAACGGTGGCTTTCTTGCTCGATGGCTTGAGCGTGACAATGATAGTGCCGCCGTCGGTGAGCTTATGCTCTTCACCGCTTTCTGGCTTGATAGCGGCTTTGACGTTTATGAATCTCATTTCGGCAATGATGGCATTCACCTGATAGTGCTTCTCTACCACGAAGGTGAAGTGCGAGTCGCTATAGCCACTGCTTACAAGGTCGAGCACACCGGAGAAGCCCGTTACGGCATAGGAGCCTTGTGAGCGGCTGCCAGCGTTTTGCTGAATATGGTAGCCGCCAGTTTTCGAGTCTACGCTCAGTGCCATGCCACGCACATCTATGGTGCCGCGCTTTCCGTCGGGGAGGGTGACGGTGCAAGCCACGTCGGCAGTCATGTTGTCGGTGTTAAGGATCACCTCGTACACCACCGCATCGGAGCGGATTGCGCCAGAGGCTTCCTCGTTGACATCCACATTGCTGATGTGATTCACCATTTGCGCCTGCAGATACATGGATTTGTCGCCATCATTGTTGCACGCAGTGAGTGTCATCGCCAAGATAGAGGCGAACATGATAAGGGTCTGTTTCATTTTTTATAGTGTTAGTTGGTTAGTTGCTCACAGAGCCATTTGCTGTGAGGGTGATGTTACCCAGCAGCAATGTGGCATCGAATTTGCTGTTCTCCAAGTCGATAGTGGCTTTTAGATCAGAAATGGGATATGTAGTGGTTTCTGTGGTTTTGCCGTTCAACTTATAATATGTTTTGGTGGGTATCATATCGTCTGCCACGATCTCATAGCCGGCTTTCGTCACTTTTACTGTGGCTGTGGTTTGTGCCACAATGTTGTCGAGAGTGCGTTTTGCCTTTTGATCGATGAGGCTGCCCATAATTATTTTTGCCGTGAGCGCTTCGGCGTCGATGTTGAACTGATATACGGTGTTGTTGTTGTTCCAGGTGGTGGATCCGTCGCTGTATGCGCAAGCGGTAGGGCAGTTGTTGCTGAACACCTCGGGGGTGGTGGCAATCACGCGGTATTTGCCGTCGAGGTTGTAGTTCACTCTCAGTGTGCCTTCGTTGAGGTCGAGGCGGCCTCTGAGGTCGGTCACACCGTTTCCGCTGGCCTTGAAGCTACACACACCGCCACTGGTGGATGACTGCACACCGGAAATGTTTACGGTGGTCTCTTCGTTGCCATTCAGCTTCACACGGAGGGTGAGCGCGGTGACACTTTGATTGGCGCGGTCAAATGTGTAGTCGATGTTGCTTGATGAGACATGTGGCGACTCGCCGTCTGATGCAGTGCTCACGATGTGGTTGAGTGCCTTGATGGTGCGGGTCACGCTGCCTGTCGTAGAACCGTTGTTGTCGTCACCGCAGCTGCCCATCACCATAATTAAGGCAAGGGCGGATAGCAGCCCAAATATTTTTTTCATTCTCATAGCCTTTAATTCTTGATGTCGATGATTTTTTCTTTTTTACAAAGATAGTGCTTGTGGATATTATAACCAATATATTACATTTTTTTAGCAGAACCACTCATATTTTAAATGTAGAGAGTGCCGGAGTAGGTGTCGTGCGTGCCGTAGCAGTCAAACTCTACGCTGAATTTGCGGTTCACAAGGTCGATGTTGCCCTTCACGTTGGTCATCTGGCGAGTAACCATTGGTGTTTCGGTAGCTCCCTCTTTGTAATATGGTGTTATGGTTTCACACTCAAATTCGTAGCCAGTGGCAGTGCTTTTGAGCGTGCAGCCATCTTCGTTGGTGATGTAGACCGCCATTTCTTTTAATATGGGCATTGCTTCCACGAATTTCACGTTGTGGATGCCCATGCGTAGCTTCTGCTTTCCGTCTTCATTCGTCGTCAGGAATGAATAGCTTCTCTGGTTGCTGCTGGCATAGTGATTGTCGGAGCAGTTGAAGTGGCTGGAGAGGAGCACCTCGTAGGTGCCATTCACCGCGAATGATATGCTGTACACTTTGTGTTCTGTGTCGAAATAGCCTTTCATCCCCGTCACGGTGTAGCCCGCCGACGCACTGACTGAAGATGCCTCCACTTTAATCAGTCCATTCTCTTCAGAGAAGTTGATTCCGTCGATCACAAAATCCACAGCAGGCATTTTCTCGGCAAACTTCACATTGTTGAGTGCAAGTGTGAGTGTCTTTGTTCCGTAGTGGGCGGTGAGCGTGGCGGTAAAGTCGTAGTCGTAAACCAAATGTCCATTCATACAGGTTTTTGCCGTCATGGCCAGGTCGCTGTAAGTGGTCGAAATGTCATTCTCTTTGTCGTTCTTGCCATTGTCGCTGCCACATGCCGTGAGCGTGGCGGCTATTACAAATGTGACCATTGCAAATAAAAATTTCTTCATAGTGCTGTAGTTGTTTGTCTTTATTACTGATTGTAGTTGTATGGGTTAAATATTTATTCGTAAAGTAGCTCCACATGCCACTCCATGTCCGCGCTGCAGAAAAGTGTGGCCAATCGACACAAAGTAGAAAGTGGTGAATTTTGTGTCGGTGAGGTTGCGCCCCCATAATTCGAGGGAGTAGTGATCGCCCGCCAGTGTGGCGGAGGCGCCTAACTGGCAATAGAATGGCTGTCGCACATCGTTTTCCTCATTCCAGTAGATTTCGCCAGTGCCACGCATATTGGCGCTGAGTGAGAGGGCGCGCAGCCATTGGCTGGAGTGGTTGAAATAGAACTGATGTGTAGCTTCCACATATAAGGTGTGGCTTGGACTGTAGGGCACAAATTTATGCTTATAGTCGGCTTTTCCGTCGTTGTATTCCACGAATTTAGCGTTGGTGTAGCCGTAGCTGAGGTTGAGCGTAGAGCCTTGCCATGGCAAAATGGCGAGAGCTACCTCTGCGCCCGTTGACCGTGTTTTGCCGGCGTTGGCCATCACCCGCCCGGTGGTGGTTCCGTCGGGGAAAACGGTGAGCTGCCGGTTTCTGCAGTCGAGGTAGAATGCGCTCAAATCGGCCTTGACGCGTCCGTTCCACCCTTCGATATGAGCGCCCGCTTCGTAGTTCCATGCCGTTTCGGGTTTGTAGCTCACCACTTTGTCGATGTCGTAGCTTGCGCCGATACCCATGATGCCCATCAGTTTCTGTTGCAGCACATCGCTGAACATCTGCGTGTTGAAGCCGCCAGACTTGCAGCCTTTCGCCACGCTTAAATATACCGATTTCGACTTGCTACCACCGATGTGGTATGTGAGAGAAATTTTTGGCAACAGTTGCAAGAAGTCTTTGCATAACCGCCCTTTGTCATCAATGTCGATGCTTTCTTGTGAGTATGGTTTTCCTGTGGCCAGTGATGTGATGGTGTAGCCGGTGTGGGTTTCGCTGTGGTAGTCGAGTGTGGCGCGCTCATAGTCAAGGCGGAGACCGCCCACAAGGGTGAGGTGACCAAAGTTGTAGCTCGACTGGTGGTATAGCGCCGCGCCATAGGTGCTGTGCTTGAAATTACTGCCTAAAATGAAACTGCCCGTGTCCCACTTAATGGGGTAGGAGGGGAGCGCTGCGTTGCGGTGGCTCTCAATCAGCTCGCTGATGCCCGTTTCCTTAAATGTAACTGGCGAGTCCATGTTGTAGTGCCGGTAAAAGCCAAATGCGCCCATTAGCCAGCTGTAAGCACCAGTCGTGGTGGAGCGCGCCACGATATCCTCTGTCACGGCGTGCTCTTTGCGTGCCTGGGTGAGGGTGAAATAGGGGTCGGTGGTGAAGTCCTGGTCGAGGGTCATATTGTCGTTGAGATACTGGTAGCTGGTGATGCTGCTTAGCGAAAAATGCTCGAAATTCCGCTTGACGGTAATTCCGTCGAGAATGGCGGTACGACGATAGAAACAGGTGTCGTTGTAGGCTATGTAGCCTTTGCCCTGCTGCTCGTAGGCGTAGCCTCCTTGCCGGCTTGTGGAAAACGACAGCATATTGCTGACGAAGAGTTGGCTCTGTGGCATCCATTCAAGTTTGAGGCGTGCGCCCGTCTGCTTCTCCCAGTCTGTTTTCTTGTGGTTATACTGGTTGTAGAATTCGCCGTCTGTGCCCGTGTGCAACACGCTCACAGCCAGACCTAAGTTTCCTGCCACTTTTGTGTAATGGCTGGCGCCCAGTTTATGGGAATTGTGCATGCCGTATTCCAGTAGGGCTCTTGTGCCCGAATAACTCAAAGGTGAGAGTGTGTAGATGTTGATGACGCCAGCCATGGTGTTGCGTCCGAACAGCGTGCTTTGCGGTCCGCGCAGCATCTCCATTCGCGAAATGTCCATCATGTCGAAGTCGTAGTTTTCTTTGCACATAATGGGCACGTTGTCGATGTTAAGGCCGAGGGCAGGCTGGTCGATGCGTGTGCCAAGTCCGCGCACGTAAACGGTGGAGGTCATACGACTTCCATAGTCGGGGATGTGGATGTTTGGCACCATGTCGGCAGCCGCTTTTGCTCCGGTGATGCCGTTGCGCTCCACGCTCTGCCTGCCAATTTCCGTGGCGGAAACCGACAGACTACCTAAGTCGGTGCCTTGCTTGATGGCCGTAACGGTCACTTCTTCCAGGCTGAGCGTGTCGGCGCTGGTGGCAGAAAGGGCGTGATGCGCTAAAAAGAGGACAGCTGATAATGCGAAAACTATGCGTTTTTTCATGGTGCAAAATTACGCCAATTCCCCTAACCTCACAATCACTAAAGTTAGTGATTTTTTGTGAGGTAGTGGTGATTTGGCCGACTGTTGCAAAGCGCGCTCAGAGGTGGAATGTTCATTTTTTCCTTAGTTATTGTAATAATGTGAACTTTGCTCCAAATTAGTTGCACAATCCTTTCGTTAATCGGGCAGTTTTTCTTACCTTTGCAAGGAATGAGCAGATGAATGCGGCATGAGGTGCGTGCAGTAATGTGCGTAATGTGCTGGTTTAGTGATGCTTTTTGGCTTTTTAAGATAAGATAATCTGGTTTGATGCAACGATGCAGTGTTTTAGAAAAGAAAACGGTGAACATTTTCGCAGTGCTTGCGGAGGTGCGCTGTCGTTGTTGTATCGAATGGCTTATTATAAGGGCTTTATGACGAGTCTGTACCGCTTTTAATGCTTATGTGGTGCTGGCTCATTTTTTTGTATAAATAAATGTTGATACGAATATAAATTAAATTTATGGTTTTAATCGGTATTCAAAGTACTACCTTGGCGGTGACTGCCGCCCTCACCGGCGTGGTGCTGGTGGCGGCTGCCTTGATTATAGCGTGGCTTATTGCCCCACGCTCCTACACAATGAAGAAAGGCGAGGCCTATGAGTGCGGTATCCCTACTCGAGGCGACAGTATGGCACAGTTTCATGTGGGCTACTATCTGTTTGCCATTCTTTTCTTAATGTTTGATGTCGAAACCGTTTTCCTTTTCCCATGGGCTGCCATTTGTAAGGAACTCGCTGCTTCGGCACTGCTCGCAGTAGGAACATTTCTCGTGATTTTGGTTTTAGGTTTGGCTTATGCTTGGAAGAAAGGAGCACTTGAATGGAGATAAAAAGTCCAAAAATTAAAGGTATCAAATACGAAGACTTTAAGGATAACGAGTATATTGAAAGTCTGGTGGCGGAATTGAATGCCGCTGGCGCAAATATAGTGGTGGGCAAACTCGACCAGCTGATGCAGTGGGGACATGCCAATTCGCTGTGGCCATTCTGCTTCGGCACGAGTTGCTGCGCAATTGAGTTTATGTGTCTGGGTGCAGCACGCTACGACATGGCTCGATTTGGCTTTGAGGTGGCGCGTAACTCTCCACGCCAGAGCGACTACATCATGTGTCAGGGCACCATCACCTACCGTATGGCTCCTGCGTTGGTCCGCCTTTATGAGCAGATGGCAGAGCCTAAGTATGTGATTGCCTGCGGTGGATGCACCATTTCTGGCGGTCCGTTTAAAAAGAGCTACTGCGTGGTGAAGGGTGTGGATGAGATTATTCCTGTGGACGTGTATATGCCAGGATGCCCACCTCGCCCCGAGGCTATGTTCTATGGCCTGATGCAGCTTCAGCGTAAAATCAAGGCGTCGAAATTCTTCGGCGGTGACAACCGCAAGGAGAGCCGCGCCAAATTCTTTGAGGCTAAAGCTGCCGCGGAGAAAGACAGCGCGCTTCGCGCAGAGCAAATGCGCCTCGCAGAACAAAGCAAAGCCCCGGTGCTTGACTTATAATAATTTTTCGATTAAAAGAACTATATACACATTAAATTATATATGGCGAATATACAAGAGAAAATCAGTGCCCTTTGCCCATCGGCCACTTTCGATGAGACCGGTGAACTGCTGCAGGTGAATGTGCCCGATGAGAACTGGCACGCCCTGGCTAAGGCATTGAAGGAGCAACTTCACTTCGACCTTCTCAATGCAGTGGTAGGCGTTGACTGGAAAGAGGCGTTAGGCTGCATATATTACTTGACCAATACCGATACTCAAGAAATGATTCACGTGAAGGTGGCAACCACCGACCGTGAAAACCCTCGCCTCCATACCGTGAGCGATGTTTGGGCTGTGGCTAATTATCAGGAGCGTGAAGTGTATGATTTCTTTGGAATCGTGTTTATCAACCATCCCGATATGCGCCGCTTCTTCCTTCGCACCGACTGGGTGGGCTATCCATTGCGTAAGGACTACGACACCAATCCCGAGCTCAATCCTCTCCGCCTTGAGGCAGAGGAGAACGAGGACGACACTTTTTCTCTTGTGGAAGACGAGAATGGTGAGCTGAAGCGTGTCGATAAAAAGGTGTTTGGCCCAGATGAGTATGTGCTCAATGTGGGTCCTCAGCACCCTTCCACTCACGGTGTGATGCGTTACCGCGCATCTATCGACGGTGAGCTGGTGAAGAAGGTGGATGTGGTTTCGGGCTATATTCACCGTGGTATAGAAAAACTTTGCGAGGACTTGACTTATCCATCACTGCTGCTCTATACCGAGCGAATGGACTATATGGGCGCGCACATGAATCGCCACGCCACTTGCCTCTGCATTGAAAAGGCGCTTGGCATTGAAGTGCCTCATCGCGCCGAGGTGATCCGCATGATGATGGACGAGCTGATGCGCCTGTCGAGCCACTTGCTTTCATACGGCTGCTTGACCATGGACCAAGGTGCCACCACGGCATTCTTCTATGGCTTCCGCGAGCGTGAATACATATATGATATATTCGACAAGACCTGCGGCGCCCGAATGTCGATGAGCTACGACACCATCGGTGGCGTGGTGCGTGATGTTCACCCTGGTTTTGTGGACGACGTGCGCAAGGCTTGCGATGCTATAGAAAAAGCCATTCCAGAATACCATAAGCTCTTCTCTGGCAACGTGATTGCCTTAGGCCGTATGAAGGGTGTGGGCGTTCTTTCGCTTGAAGATGCGAAGAATTACGCCATTACGGGCCCGTCTGGACGCGCGTCGGGCTTCCATTGCGACGTGCGCAAGACACAGCCATACTCGCTCTACAACGAAGTGGACTTCGATGAGGTGGTGTATGAGAACGGCGACAGCTACGACCGCTACATGGTGCGCATGAAGGAGATGGAACAAAGCATCAAGATTCTGCGCCAGTGCTGCGATATGCTCGACAAGGAAGGTCACCAGGGCGAATTCTGTGCCAAGGTGCCTAAGATTATCAAGTTGCCAAAAGGACACTGGTATCAGCAGGTGGAGGCAAGCCGTGGCGCATTCGGTGTGTATATCGAGAGCGACGGCGAAGGCAAGCCCTTCCAGCATCCTTACCGCATCCATTTCCAAAGCCCATGCTTCAATCTTGTGGGCGTGGTGGATCTCACTTGCAAAGACAATCTCATAGCCGACCTTATTACCATCACGGCATCGCTCGATTATGTGATTCCTGATATTGACCGCTAATTATTAACTTGAATATAGAAACTCAAAAGATATTATTAAGATATGTTTGACTTTGGAATAGTCACCAAGTGGATTAATGACCTTCTTTTAGGCGTGATGCCTCAATGGCTGGCCACCACTATAGAGTGCGCCCTTGTGGGAGTGGCATTGCTGCTGATGTATTCAGTGATAGCAATTATCTACATTTTCTATGAGCGCAAAGTGTGCGGCTGGATTCAATGTCGCCTTGGCCCGATGCGTGTGGGCCCTTGGGGCTTGCTTCAGGTGTTTGCCGATGTGTTTAAAATTCTCACCAAGGAGCTGATTGTGCTTTGGAACACCGACCGCTTCCTGTTCAACCTCGCCCCTTATTTTGTGGTGGTGGCATCAATGCTGATGTTTGCCTGCCTGCCTTGGGGCAACGGTCTTCAAGTGATTGATATGAACATTGGCGTGTTCTTTATTGCTGCCGTGTCGTCAATAGGCGTGCTTGGCATTCTGCTTGCAGGCTGGTCGAGCAACAGTAAGTACACTCTTATCGGTGCTATGCGTAGTGGCGCGCAGATGGTGAGCTACGAAATATCCACGGGCATCGCCATGATGACTGTGATTTGTCTTGCTGGCACAATGAGTATCACGGGCATAGTGGAGGCACAGAAAGACGGTTGGTTTATTTTCACGGGCCATATTCCTTCCATTATCGCTTTCATCATTTATATCATTGCTGCCAATGCGGAGAACAACCGTGGCCCATTCGACCTTCCTGAGGCCGAGCATGAGCTTACTGCTGGTTATCATACTGAATATTCCGGTATTCATTTCGGTTTCTTCTATTTGGCGGAATACCTCAACCTCTTTATTGTGAGTGGCATTGCCGCGCTCCTCTTCTTGGGCGGATGGATGCCTCTGCACATTCCAGGATTTGATGCGTTCAACACCATCATGGACTATATTCCATCACCGGTGTGGTTCTTGGGTAAGGCATTCTTCATGTCGTTCGTGTTTATGTGGATTCGCTGGTCGTTCCCACGCGTGCGTATCGACCAAATGCTGAAGCTCGAGTGGAAATACCTTATGCCACTTGGACTATTCAACCTGGTGCTGATGGCACTGTGTGTGTCGTTTGAATGGCATTTTTAAACGTTTGTGAACAATATACTTTATATTTATAGTAAATAAAACAAAACAATTTTCGTGATTATGGCTGATAATTATGGAAAAATCACCCAAGTAATTGGACCAGTGGTCGATATTACTTTTGATGGCGAAGGGGTTGTCGTTCCTGACATTTACACCGCCTTGTCGGTGACCCGTCACGACGGCGCTGAAGTCATCTTGGAGGTGGAGCAACACATTGGTGAAAACACCGTGCGCTGTGTGGCTATGGACAGTACGGACGGCCTTCAGCGCGGCACTAAGGTGAAGAACCTTGGACAGCCCATCTCTGTGCCCACTGGCGAACAAGTGAAAGGAAGATTGCTGAATGTGATTGGTGAGCCAATCGATCACCTTAAGGATATTAAGGGTGGTGATCGCCGTGCCATTCACCAGCCAGCCCCTTCTTTCTCAGACCTTTCTATCTCGCAAGAGATTCTTTACACTGGTATTAAGGTAATCGACTTGATTGAGCCATTCTCTAAAGGTGGCAAGATTGGTCTGTTTGGAGGTGCTGGTGTAGGAAAGACTGTGCTGATTATGGAGCTTATCCACAATATCGCACATGGCCACAACGGATTTTCAGTGTTTACGGGTGTAGGTGAACGTACTCGCGAGGGTAATGACCTGCTTCGTGAAATGATTGAAAGCGGTGTGATAAAGTATGGCGACAAGTTTAAAGAAAATATGGCCAAGGGTGAATGGAACCTCAATGATGTGGACATGAACGAGGTGGAGCAGTCGCAGGCTACCCTTGTGTTTGGCCAGATGAATGAGCCACCAGGCGCGCGTCTGCGTGTGGCGCTTTCTGGTCTTACCGTGGCAGAGCAGTTCCGTGACCAAGACGGAGGCGGCAAGGATATTCTTCTGTTCATGGACAATATCTTCCGTTTCACACAGGCTGGCTCTGAGGTGTCGGCTCTTCTTGGACGTATGCCTTCGGCTGTGGGTTATCAACCAACCCTTGCCTCCGAAATGGGTACGCTTCAGGAGCGCATTACCTCTACTAAGAGTGGCTCTATCACTTCT
Source organism: Porphyromonadaceae bacterium UBA7572 (assembly GCA_002476625.1). Classification (GTDB taxonomy): domain Bacteria; phylum Bacteroidota; class Bacteroidia; order Bacteroidales; family Muribaculaceae; genus Sodaliphilus. Next base: position 76,891 of record DLLC01000034.1, read on the forward strand.
GTGCAGGCTGTGTATGTGCCAGCCGACGACTTGACAGACCCGGCTCCGGCCACCACTTTCAACTTCTTGGACGCAACCACTGTGTTGAGCCGCAAGATTACAGAGCTTGGTATCTATCCAGCCGTTGATCCATTGGCTTCTACTTCCCGCATTATGGATCCACATATTGTCGGGCAGGAGCATTATGATGTGGCTCAGCGTGTGATTCACTTGCTTCAGAAATACCAGGAACTTCAGGATATTATTGCTATTCTTGGTGTGGATGAATTGAGCGATGAGGATAAACTCGTGGTATCTCGTGCACGTCGTGCGCAACGCTTCCTGTCGCAGCCTTTCTTCGTGGCAGAGCAGTTTACCGGTGTGCCAGGCGTGATGGTACCTTTGAATGAAACCATTCGTGGCTTCAAGATGATTCTCGATGGTGAGGTGGATGACCTGCCCGAGCAGGCGTTCCTCAATGTGGGCACCATTGATGATGCCATCGCCAAAGGAAAGAAGATGCTTGAGAGCATTAAATAATTATAGGGTTTTCAACTATCGAAAATTTGATTCACATGACACTCAAAATCATATCTGCTGAAAAAATTGAGTTTGAAGGAAAGGTGGTATCCGTAACATTACCAGGTGCACTTGGCTTATTCCAGGTGCTCAAAGGACATGCGGCGCTCATTTCTTCCCTCGTGTCTGGCACGATGACTTATGTGCTCGACAATGGTGAAAGCCAAAAGCGCGAAATAGCAGGTGGTGTGGCAGACATTAACAGCAACTTGGTGTCGGTGTGTCTATATTAATAATAAAAAGTGATGAAAAAGGTAATTACAGCAATTGTCGCTTTTGTGATTGTGGCACTGATGGCATTCGGCTATATGGATGCTGTGAAGCACCGTGAGAGCATTGGTGATAAGAAATTCGACCCCAAGGAGACTATTTTTGAGCACTTGGGCGATGCTTATGGCTGGGAGGTGCCATTCAATCACAGTTTGCGCATTCCGCTACCCATCATCGTGCTCGACCAGCAGAACGGTATTCACTGCTTCTTGTCGAACAAGGTGACCAGCGGCGACACCTACGATGGCTTCTACATTGCCCCTTCGGGCGATTATGCGGGGAAAGTGGTGAGCAAAGATGCGCAAGGCAATGAGTATAGACCACTTGATTTTTCTGTCACTAAGAATGCTGCAGGCATCATCATAGCAGCCTTGCTTGTGATCATGATGGCGTTTAAAATCAGAAACTGGTATAAGAAGCACAATATGAAAGCTCCTCGCAAGTTTACCGCTGCTCTTGAGTTTGTGGTGGAATTTGTTTACCAGGACACCATTCGTCCAATTATGGGCAAGGAGGCCCCAATATACGGCCCATATCTGCTCACATGCTTCTTCTTCATTCTCACGATGAATCTGCTGGGCTTAGTGGTGATATTCCCTGGAGGCGCAAATCTTACTGGCAATTTGGCCGTGACTATGGTGCTGGCTGTAGCCACTTTCCTTGTCACCAACCTTACAGGCAACAGGGAATACTGGAAGGAGATTTTCTGGCCAGATGTGCCCGTGGCGCTCAAGTTGCCATTGATGCCAGTGATTGAGATATTTGGTATATTCACCAAGCCTATCGCATTGATGATTCGTCTTTTCGCCAATATGATGGGCGGACACATGGTGGTGATCGTGTTCTTCTCGCTTATCTTCATTTTTGGCGGAATGTTTGGAGTGGCAGTTGGTGCCGCCACTTCGGTGTTCTCTTTGGCATTCTCATTGTTTATGCTTTTGCTCGACACTCTTGTGAGCTTCATTCAGGCTTACGTGTTCACAATCCTCTCCACCATGTTCATCTTTATGGCTCATCCGCAGCCACATGTAGCTGAACATGAATAATAATTATTATTTAGATAAAACAAAACGAAAAAATAAAAACTTTTAAAACTTAAAGACTATGTTAAGTATGATTTTAGCAGCTGCTCCTTTAGCAGCTCTTGGTGCAGCTCTTGGTGCAGGTATCGCAGCTATCGCAGCAGGTATCGGTATTGGTAAAATTGGTGGTTCTGCAATGGAAGCCATTGCTCGCCAGCCAGAATCAACAGGCGACATTCGTAGTAATATGATTGTGATTGCGGCTCTTATCGAAGGTGTGGCCTTCTTCGCACTCATCGTTTGTATTCTTGCGTTGTTCCTCTAATCATCAACTTCAATTTATAATCAACAATGGAACTGTTTAAGCCTGAGTTCGGCTTGGTTTTCTGGATGTTTTTGGCATTTGCTTGCCTGTATTTCATCCTGGCAAAGTATGCATGGCCTTTCATCATAAAGTCGATGGAAGAACGCGCCGACTTGATCGACAAGGGCGTGGCTTATGCTCAAGAGGCGAAAGCTCACCTCGACAATGCCAAGGCTGAGGCAGACCAAGTGATTGCAGAAGCAAGAAAACAGCAAGCCGACATACTTCGCGATGCGGCTAAAATGAAGTCGCAGCTCATAGAGGAGGCCAAGGTCGCCGCCACTGTGGAAGCGAAGAAAGTGACAGATGCCGCTCAGGTAGCTATTGATCAAGCTCGTAAGGAATCAGAAAAGCAGCTTCGCCAAGAAGTGAGTGCTTTTGCACTTCAAATCGCAGAGCAAGTGATTCGACAGAATATGGCCGATGATAAGGCTCAACGCTCGCTTGTGGACAAACTGCTGAATGAGGCTGAGTCTAAAAACTGATTAGTGATATGAACGAAGGACTTATTCCCAATCGATATGCAAAGGCCCTCTTTAAGGCTGCAGTTGAAAAAGGTGAGCAAACTCAGATTTACACTGAGATGAAGCAACTGATTGCCAGTTTCGACACGATGACCTCATTGAAGGCTGCTGTCAGCAACCCGTTTATCGCTGTCGATGAAAAGGAAAAAGTGCTCTTGACAGCCGCCGGCGCAAAGCAGGGCAGCACAATGGAGAACTTCATATTGCTCGTCATAGAGAAGAACCGCTCCTCTTTCCTGCGCGCCATGGCTTTGGCTTACTTGAAACTCTACCGCGAGGCCTTTGGTATCGCCAGCGTTGAAATCGTTTCCGCCATTCCGCTCGACGGTGATGAAATCAGCGGTATTCTTGATGTGGTTAAGCACCAGATTGGCGACAAGACAATGGAGAAATCAGTGAAGGTCGATGCCGGCCTGATTGGTGGATTCACAGTGAATGTCGATGGTATGGAACTTGACGCGTCAATTAAAAATGAATTAAAGAAACTGCGTTTAAAACTCCTAAGTTAAAAAAGTGAGATGATAAACCCAAGTGAAATATCTGAAATACTGAAACAGCAACTCAGCGACGTTCAGCAGAAGGTGTCGTTTGAGGAAGTTGGTACAGTGCTTGATGTGGGCGACGGCGTGGCACACGTTTACGGTCTTGACAATGTAGAGGCCAACGAACTCGTTGAGTTTGAGAATGGTGTTACCGGCGTGGCCATGAACCTTGAAGAAAGCAATGTAGGTGTCATCCTGATT
>DLLC01000034.1:80395-113066 GCA_002476625.1 Porphyromonadaceae bacterium UBA7572
TGGATACTGTTAAGGAGGGCATGAAAGTGACCCGTACCGGACAGATTGCGTCAATTCCTGTTGGTGAAGGTCTTCTTGGCCGTGTCATCAACGTGCTCGGTGAGCCTATCGACGGCAAAGGACCGATTGAAGGCGATTTGCTCCGCCTTCCTCTTGAGCGCAAGGCTCCTGGTGTGATTTTCCGTCAGCCAGTGAATCAGCCTTTGCAAACAGGCTTGAAGGCCATCGACTCTATGATCCCAATCGGCCGCGGACAGCGTGAGCTGATCATTGGCGACCGCCAGATTGGTAAAACTGCTATTGCACTCGACACTATTATCAACCAGAAAGCTGGTTATGAGGTTGGAAAGCCGGTATATTGCATTTATGTGGCTATTGGCCAGAAAGCTTCCACTGTGGCCACTCTCGTGAATGAGCTCAATCAGCATGGCGCTATGCCATACTCTATAGTGGTGGCTGCCACTGCCGCCGACTCCGCTGCAATGCGCTATTACGCGCCATTCGCTGGTGCCGCCATTGGTGAGTTCTTCCGCGACTCAGGCCGCGACGCGCTTGTCGTTTACGACGACTTGTCGAAGCAGGCTGTGGCTTATCGTGAGATTTCTCTGATTTTGAAGCGTCCTTCCGGTCGAGAGGCTTACCCTGGTGATATCTTCTATCTGCACAGCCGTCTTTTGGAGCGCGCTGCAAAGATTAACGACAACCAGGAAGTGGCCGCCGCTATGAACGACCTTCCTGAGGCCCTCAAGCCAATGGTGAAAGGCGGAGGCTCGCTCACAGCTCTTCCTATTATCGAAACCCAGGCAGGCGACGTGTCGGCATATATTCCAACCAACGTGATTTCAATTACCGACGGTCAGATTTATCTTGAGTCGTCGCTCTTCAACAATGGTATTCGACCAGCTGTTAATGTGGGTATATCAGTGTCGCGTGTGGGTGGTAATGCCCAAATCAAATGTATGAAGAAAGTGGCCGGTACGCTGAAGATCGCTCAGGCGCAATTCCGTGAGCTTGAGTCGTTCACCAAGTTTGGTGGCGACATCGATCCTGTGACAGCCCGCACAATCGACACCGGTCGCAAAAATGAGCGTCTGCTCGTTCAGCCTCAATATGAGCCAGTGCCTGTGGAAGAACAGGTGGCTGTGATTTATTGCGGTGTGAACGGCTTGCTTGAAAAGGTGCCAATGGACAAGGTGCACGAGTTTGAAAAGTTGTTTATCCAATATCTCCACGCTAAGCATCAGACCGATGTTCTTGATGTGCTGAAGAGCGGAAAGATTGACGACGACGTGCAGGCAAAACTAAAAGCTGCGGCACTTGAAATAGCTGGTAAATATTCTGCATAATCCGACTCAGGCGGACACATGCAAGAGAAAGGAGAATAAACAATTATATGTCAACATTAAGAGAACTAAAAAGTAGAATTGGCTCGGTTTCATCCACTCAAAAAACCACAAGTGCGATGAAGATGATTTCTTCGGCCAAGATGCATAAGTTCACCTCTCAACTTCAGCGCCTGCTGCCTTACCGCAATATGGTGCAGGGGGTGATAGGTCACTTGCTTGCCACTGATATGGAATATTCGTCACCGTTGATAACTCAACGTGAGGTGAAGAATGTGGCTTTGGTGGCTTTCGGTTCCGACGATGGCTTGTGCGGAGCATTCAATATCTATGTGGGTAAGTTCTTGCTCAGCACAGTGGAGGCCGTTAAGGAGAAATATGGCCAAAATGTTGCTATAACGATTATTCCCGTCGGGAAAAAAATTGCAAAGATGCTGCATTCGGTGAAAAATGCACAGTTTGCTGTTCGTGATTTGGCAGGTGTCAACACCCGCAGCAATGCCGAGCAGCTTCACGACTTCACCGACCTGCTCCGCACAGCTTTCCTCGATGGCACTTACGATCTGGTGAACATGGTGTATATGCACTTCAAGAGCACCAGTAAGCAGATTGCCACTTGCGACCAGATGCTACCTGTTAGCTACGAGGCTCTCGTGGCTAATGCCGACAGAAAGTCAGGCAATCAGCCATGTATCTTCGAACCCGACGCCAACTCGATTTTCAACAGCGTGCTTCCTCTTTATATCCGCTCCATGATGCAGGAGGTGTTTACTGAGAGTTGTGCCTCAGAGCAGGCTTCCCGTGTGATGGCTATGCAGACTGCGAGCGACAATGCTAAAGACCTGCTCGACGACCTCAATCTTGAGTACAACAAGCTGCGTCAGCAGGGTATCACTACCGAACTGCTCGACATTGTGGGAGGACAGGTGAAGCGCTGATTGAGCATACTCATTTATAATTGGCTATCCCCGGTGCTATACCGGCCGGGAATAGTTTCAATTTTACTTTATTTTTTTAAAAAACTTCGGTATAGAATTAGATTTGATATTGACTTAATTACTTATGAGCATTAAGGAGTATTTTTCTTCTCTTTTTAAGGGCACTTACAGCCTGATAAAGGGTATGGAGGTGACGGGTAAGGAACTCGTGACCAAGAAGGTTACTGAACAGTACCCCGAAAACCGAGATACACTGCAAATCCCAGAAAGGTTTAGGGCCACTCTCCAGTTTGTTTACGACGAGGAGGGCTACCATAAATGTACTGGCTGTAGGACTTGCGAGCGTAATTGCCCGAATGGCACTATCCAGATCACCACTAAAATGGTGGATCTGCCCAACGGCAAAAAGAAAATGAAGCTCGAAAAATACATATACGACCTTGGAAGTTGCACATTCTGCGACCTTTGTGTGCTTTCATGCCCATTCAAGGCCATTGAATTCAGCAATGATTTCGAGCAGTCAGTTTTCCGCCGCGAGGCTTTGATCAAGCAGCTTAACTATCTGCCTGAAAAAGAAAAACCCGCTCCGGCTCCTGTGGTTAAGCCAGCCCCAGCAGCGGCTTCTGCTGTGAATACGGAAAAGGCTTCTAAGCCAGCTGCCGCAGCTACAAGTGCCAATGCGCCAGAAAACAAATCAGAAAATAAAGAAAACAAATAAACATGGATTCAGTAGGAAATATTATTTTGTATTTCATAATTGCGCTTGCAATTATCGTGTTCTCGGTACTGGCGGTCACCACGCGTAAGATTTTACGCTCGGCTACTTACCTGCTGTTTGTGCTCTTTGCCACTGCTCTCATTTATTTTCAGCTCGACTTCGAGTTTTTGGGCGCCGTGCAGATTGCCGTGTATGCAGGTGGCATTCTTGTGCTGTTTGTGTTTGCAATTATGCTTACCCACAAGCCTGGCAAGGAAGCAGAGCCTCTCACTTCGCAAAAGCGAATTCTGGGTGTGTCGGCAGCTGCCGCCGGCGTGGCTGTCTGTGGCTACGCGTTGTTCAGTTATTGCCAGTTCTGTACCCAGAAGCTGTTGCCTGCAGGTGATTACAGCATTGAACAGATAGGAAAGGCACTGCTCAACAGTGATAAATTTGGACTCTTGCTGCCGTTTGAGGCCGTGAGTGTTTTGTTGTTAGCATGTATTATAGGTGGTGTAGTGGTTGCTCGCCGTCGTTAATGTAGGAGGAGAAATGATGGATATAAATATATTGATGTATCTTGTTCCCAGCCTCATTATGTTTGGCTGTGGCATCTATGGTTTCATTACCCGAAAGAATATGATTGCAATTTTGATATCGCTTGAGCTGATGCTCAACTCCGTGGATATTAATTTTGCTGTGTTTAACCGATATTTGTTCCCTGAGCAGATGGACGGCATGTTTTTCGCCTTGTTTGCAATAGCAATTGCCGCAGCCGAAACAGCCGTTGCGCTGGCTATTGTGATCAATGTGTTCCGCATTGCCAAGAAAGTGGACATTAATCAAATATCTAAACTGAAGTTCTAAGACTTATGGATTTTAATATTACTATTGCAGTCGTAGCTCTTCCGCTTCTCATGTTCCTTTTCTTGGGGCTTGCAGGTGTGAAGATGGGGCGTAAGCTCACAGGCGTGATTGGCGTGATTGGCCAGGGCGTCACCACTGTTCTTGCTTATGGCGTGGCTCTTACCTACTTCTTTGGCACGGGCCAGGGTCAAATAGCCGACGGCGTTCGTCAAACCGTGATTGTGGCTGACTGGAACTGGCTGAATCTTGGCGACAAGGTGATGGCCAATATTGGCTTTGAGCTTGACCCAATCTCGGCAATGATGCTCATCGTGATTACTACCATCTCGTTCTTTGTCCACCTTTACAGCTTGGGCTATATGAGCGACCACGACGGAAAGGCAGAAAAAGGTTTTCAGCGCTATTATTCGTTCCTCGCCTTGTTCACTTTCTCGATGTTAGGAATGGTGGTGGCCACCAACATTTTCCAGATTTTTGTGTTCTTTGAGATGGTGGGCGTGTCGTCTTACCTCCTCATTGGATTCTATTATAGCTCTCCAGCAGCTATTCACGCTTCGAAAAAGGCGTTTATTGTCACTCGTTTGGCCGACTTTTTCTTCCTTGTGGGTGTGATTGTGCTTGGCTGGACGGTGAGCACGCTCACCAGCCTTGTGCCAGAGGGTGGAAGCGCATTGAGTTTCCAGACCTTGCTCAGCAACCCTGACGCCATATCTTCAGCGCTTTCAAGCGTGAAGATATTTGGCCTGCCGGCTCTGCCGATGGCGCTTATTTGCATCTTCATTGGTGGTGCGGGTAAATCGGCCATGTATCCGCTTCACATTTGGCTTCCCGACGCTATGGAGGGCCCGACTCCAGTTTCGGCACTTATTCATGCCGCTACCATGGTTGTGGCTGGTGTATTCCTTGTGGCTCGCTTGTTCCCACTCTATGTGATTTGTGATGTGGCCATCAATGTGGTGGCTGTGACGGGCGCCTTCACTGCATTCTATGCTGCTGCTGTGGCGTGTGTACAGAGCGACATTAAGCGTGCGCTTGCATTCTCCACTCTTTCACAGATTGCATATATGATGACTGCGCTTGGTGTAAGCACTGCGGCAGGCCATGGGGCAGAAGGTGGCTTGGGCTATATGGCTTCCATGTTCCACTTGTTCACTCACGCCATGTTCAAGGCATTGCTCTTCTTGGTGGCTGGTGCGGTGATCCATGCTGTTCACAGCAATGAGAACAGCGCAATGCACGGTTTGAGCAAATACATGCCAATAAGTAATTGGTCGTTCTTGATAGGCTGTTTGGCCATCTCTGGTATCCCTCCATTCGCTGGATTCTTCTCAAAGGATGAAATACTTGTAGCATGCTATGAGAAAGGCACCGTTTGGGGATTGTGGATGTCGATGGTGGCAGGTATGACAGCGTTCTACATGTTCCGCATCTACTTCCTCATCTTCCATTGGAAAGAACACCATGTGCACGATGGTCATGCTCAGCCTCACGAAGGCCCTTGGACAATGAGTGTGCCGCTGATAGCCTTGTCCGCTATTTCGGTGGTGGCTGGCCTTGTTCCTTTCGGCGACCTTGTGACCGTGGATGGCAAGGCACTTCATACCCATACCAACTGGACTGTGGCCATATCAAGTGTGTGCGTTGCCATTGTGGGCATCGGTCTTGCATTTAAACTTTATTATAAAGAGAATCCACTCCCTACTCGCATGAAGAATGCTTGCAGTGGACTTTGGGAAGCCGCTTACCGCCGCTTCTACATGGACGAGCTATACCAGTTCATCACTCACAAGGTGATTTTCCAGAAGATATGCAAGCCAATCGCTTGGTTTGATCGCCATTGCATAGACGGATTCTTCAATTTGCTCGCCGACCTTACCAACAGCTGCAGTTTCGCTATTCGTCGTTTGCAGTCGGGTAATGTCCAAAGCTATGTATATGTTTACCTAATGGGTGCATTGCTCCTTGCGGTAGTAACGATGTTGTGTGTGCTCATCTAAACAATGGTTCTTTAAATTAAATTGATTATGATTTTCGACAATATATTAATTTATTTCGTAATAGTCCCCATTCTCACTCTTTTGGGGCTCGCTCTATGCCAGAACAAGGGCATCAAGGCGATTAGAACTGTTGCAGCCACAGGAGCCACAGTGCTTGTGGCGTTGGCCATTTACCTCGTTGTATATTTCCTTCAAGAGCGTGGGGCAGGCAACAATGCCCCAATGCTCCTTACCGACAGTTGGTGCTGGTATGCTCCTCTGAATATTAATTTGGCGCTTGGCGTGGACGGCGTGTCGGTGGTGATGATTCTGCTTTCATCATTCATCGTGTTTGCCGGTGTGTTTGCCTCATGGGAAATCAATCCACTGCCACGTCAGTTCTTCTTGTGGTTCTTCCTCCTCTCCATTGGTGTGTTTGGCTTCTTCATCTCAGTTGACCTCTTCACCATGTTTATGTTCTATGAGGTGGCCCTTATCCCTATGTATCTACTTATTGGCGTTTGGGGGTCGGGCAACAAGAACTACTCTGCAATGAAACTTACATTGATGCTGATGGGAGGCTCTGCGTTCCTGATGCTCAGCATCCTTGGCATTTATTATCACTCCTCTACAGACGGCAACCTCACTATGAACTTGCTGGAAGTGGCAAAGAACAACGCCATTCCTCATCAGTGGCAGCTTTATCTGTTCCCGATGGCATTTGTAGGTTTTGGTGTGCTTGGCGCTATGTTCCCATTCCACACATGGTCGCCCGATGGTCACGCATCTGCCCCTACGGCGGTATCGATGCTTCACGCCGGTGTGCTGATGAAGCTTGGTGGATATGGATGCTTCCGTATCGCCATTTATCTGATGCCTTATGCTGCCACCGAACTGGGCTGGATATTCCTTACACTCACTGGTATCAGTATAGTGTACGGAGCGTTCAGCGCATGTGTTCAGACAGACCTTAAGTATATCAACGCTTATTCATCAGTAAGCCACTGTGGTATGGTGCTTTTCGCCATTTTGATGTATAATCAAACAGCAATGACGGGCGCTGTGCTTCAGATGCTCTCTCACGGCTTGATGACTGCACTGTTCTTCGCCCTTATTGGCCAGATTTATGGCCGCACCCACACACGCGACATCCGCGATATGGGCGGTATGATGCATATCATGCCATATCTTGGCGTGGGATATGTGATAGCTGGTTTGGCCTCACTTGGCTTGCCAGGTTTGAGTGGCTTCGCCGCCGAGATGACCATCTTCTTCGGCTCATTCCAGGAGTCAGGTCTGTTGCAGCGCGTGTTCACTATTGCTGCTTGCGCCTCTATTGTGATAACCGCCGTGTATATTTTGCGAGTAGTGGGTAAGCTACTCTTTGGAGAGGTTCAAAACGAGCATCACCGCGAGCTCACCGATGCGGTGTGGTATGAGCGTTTCAGCACCTCAGTGCTTATCTGCTCCGTGGCTGCAATTGGCTGCTTCCCTAACTTCTTCGGCGACATTATTCGTGATAGCTTCCTTCCGGTAGTTGATGCTATTAAAGATGTGGTACTGTAAAAATAAAAGTGTTGAATTTAAAAATCGATAAGATATAAAAATGGATTATTCTCAATTTTTAATGATGCCTCAAGAAATTGGTCTGTTGGCTACCTTCTTGTTAGTATTTCTCTATGACACTTTTATGCCAGCTAAGTGCCAGAAGCAGCTCCCCCTGTTCACTGCGGTGGTGTTTGCCATCTACACCGCGCTTAGTTTCATCCCTTGCTGCACCGGTGTGGCATTTGCCGGACTCTACGAGCAAAGCCAGGCCACATGGGCAATGAAAGGCATTCTCAATATCGGCACATTCCTTGTGGTGCTTCAAGCAGTGAAATGGACCAATAGCGACTTCATGAGTGTCCGTCGAGGCGAATTTTATGAGTTGCTTTTGCTCACCCTCTTTGGTATGTTCCTGATGGTGTCGGCACGCAATTTCCTCTTGTTCTACATTGGCCTCGAAACGGCTTCTCTTCCACTTGCAGCCCTTGCCGCATTTGAGAAGAATCATTATGAATCGCGTGAAGCCGCAGCCAAATACATTTTCACCGCTATTTTCTCTTCGGCGATATTGCTTCTTGGCGTGTCGTTTGTGTACGGCTTAAGCGGATCACTAAACTTTGCCACCATAGGTCAAGCGCTCGTGTCTCAGCAGTCGTCGGCACTTCTGGTTTTGGCAGTGGCCTTTGTGATAGCAGGCGTGGGCTACAAACTTTCGCTTGTGCCATTCCACAACTGGACCGCTGATGTGTATCAAGGAGCCCCAACAGCAGTCACCAGCTACTTGTCGGTGATCTCAAAAGGCGCTGCGGCATTTGCTTTCCTTATTATCCTTACACAGGCGTTTGGCGCTGTGTATGCCGATGTGTGGAAATGGATGCTTTATGCCGTGATTGTGCTCACTATCACCATTGGCAACCTCTTTGCCGTTCGTCAGCATAATCTCAAGCGATTCTTGGCGTTCTCCTCAATCTCTCAGGCTGGCTATATTATGCTGGGCGTGATAGCCGCCAACACTCTTGGTATGGCTTCGATGATGTACTACGTGGTGGTTTACATTTTCTCCAATCTTGCCGCTTTCGCTGTGATAGCAGTGATTGAGCGCAAGACCGGTAAGGTGACTACTGATGACTATAATGGCTTGTTTAAAACCAATCCTTGGCTTTCATTCACCATGATGGTGGCAATGTTCTCCTTGGCTGGTATTCCTCCATTCGCTGGCTTCTTCAGCAAGTTCTTTGTGTTTGCCGGAGCGCTTAATGGAGCAGATATAGCCATCTACATACTCGTATTGATTGCTTTAATTAATACCATCATTTCTCTGTATTACTATCTGCTTGTGGTCAAGGCTATGTTTATCCGTCAGGATGAGTGCGCCATTCCTGCCATACAGTCGGACTGGACAGAGAAAGCAGGTATGATTATCTGTGTGATGGGCATTGTGCTCTTGGGCATCGTGAGCTGCGTCTACACTTCGCTTGTGAGCAGCGCATCCGCTTCTGAAGCACTTTTCCAACTAATACGTTGACGTATCCACTCAACCTTACTACAACAATTATCTTAAAACTGAAAGAAGGAGAAATTTTAGAAAGTTTCTCCTTCTTTTTGTATCCGTTATTTATGCCAATCATCGCCACCTTCAAGCACTTCGTGTGGTTGAATACTAAGACACTCGCTTCCTGTTTATTATTGGACAAGATTTTTTAAACTAATTTTGTACTTTACTTCTGAAATCGCCTATGTCGTGCTCTCGCCAAGATTTCCGAGGCTAAATGCCGTGCTATGAATGATGTAGCTCTACTCTGGCTTTTGGCAATGTGGTCATTATTTTGTAACTTTGTAAAAGTAACGATGTGGAAGCAGGAGTAGAAAACATGCGAAGTAGCTTTTCTTCATTCTCTGTGAATTAGTGAGATAGCTTCTCACTGATTCTTTTTGTGTATGTGGTGTAGCATTTTAGTTTTGCGACTCCTTCCTGCTTCTGGTTTTGTCAATAAAGGAAAGAAACGATGAAAAAAATACTGTTTGCCGCTTTTGTCGCATTTGCTTTTTGTGCCACTGTTGTGGGGGCAAACCATGTGTATGTGAGGAATAAGCAAAACTTGCGATGCGAAGGCTATTTTCCACAGATAAGCCCTGACGGGAAAAAAGTGATATCTTCACCTACCGACGCGAAAATACTTTACATTTATGACTTAGACACCCAGAAGCGCGACATTGTGGCGAATGAGGGTGTGCCTGGCTTCGAAGCCATTTTTGGAAAAAATGGCAAGGTGTACTATGTGTCGATGAAAATCAATAAGGATCATCTTATTTTCCGTTCAGGTAGAGAGTATGACCCAGCCACAGGCACCGATCGCGAGGTTCTTTCCCCTCAACATGGCGCTGTGCATGCCATTAATGGCACAAGTGGAACAGCAATGGTGGGAGAGCATAAGGAATGGAACACAGAGGAAGCCGGTGTGTTTTCTTGGACGCTCGGTCCGAACCTGTATATATACAAAGGAGGAGAAAAGCGCACCTACTCGCCAGTGAACGTGCAAACAGGCTATCTATGGTCAGACGTTTCGCCCGATGGCAAGAAGGTGCTTTTCCATGTGCCAGCCATGGGGCTTTATATTTGTGACGCCAAAGATGGTAGAATAATCAACAAACTTGACGGATGCCTAATGCCTAAATGGTATGACAACGACCTGATAGTGGCGCAAGGCCGCGGCAAATGGAGCTACAACATTATCATATTCCGTGCAGATGGCACAGGTGGAGTGCAGTCGCTTGCCAGTGGCGGGTGTGTCATGCCTGCCGTTAGTGGGCATAATGTGATTTACACCACCAAAAACGGTAATGTGAAGCTGCTTACGCTTGAAACGCCCGACGAGCGAAACGCCCGTTTGGAGCAAGAGCGAGAGGAAGCTGAGCGGATTGCCAAGGAGAAAGCTGAGGAAACTGCCCGAATTGAAGCAGAAAAACAGGCGGAAGCTGCTCAGGATTCTTCTCGAAACAACGAATAAACTAATCTATGATAGCAAGTGGAAGCTATCGACAATGAATAATGAAATTACAGAAGTATACAATAGCACTCATTGCATGTCTTGCTGTGTCGTTGCCAACCGATGCACAGCGTAGCAGCGCTGCAAGTAACGATGAAGTGCCAATGCCTAAAGCAAAAAAAACAATTGTGGGTCCTGCAGTGCCTCGCAAATCAAAAAAACGTACTGCCCAATCTGGAGGAAGCACAGCGTCGGCTGCGCAGACGGTCAGTCCTCGAGTGTTTCTCAACCCAGGCCATGGCGGACACGACAGTGACGACCGCCCATGCCCCTTCTATAATGAAGGAATGCAAGACAGGGTGGAGTATTACGAGTCGGACAGCAACTTGAAATGTGCAATGGCGATGAAGGACATACTTCGTGAGCGAGGTTACGAAGTGTATGTGTCGCGTGTGAACAATACCACTGCCGACGACCTTAATCTTTTTGAAATTCATCAGTTGGCGCTCAACAGCGGCGCGGATGTGTTTTTTGCTGTACATAGTAATTCCACTGGATCATCGCGCCGGGTTAATTTTCCGTTTGCCATTTACCGAGGCTACGATGGCTCTGAGACGGCAGAAGGTAGCAAGGAGCTTGCCAGGATTGTAGCTTCAAACCTTTCCGACTGCGAGGCCACCTCGTGGACGCGTTCTGGCATCACTCATGGCGACTGGTCGTTCTATAACAGCCGTTCGGGGCTGGGTGTGTTCAGATGGAACAAATTGCCAGGCATCTTGTCGGAGAACTGTTTCCACGACTATCAGATTGAGCGTGAGCGCTTGCTCAACAAGGATTACTGCGGATTGCTCGCTATGATTAATTGCCGCTCTCTTGACCAGTTCTTCAATCGACCCAAGCAGCCTTACGGAATGGTGGCAGGAGTGGTGCGCTACGATTATCCCCGAAAAGGCAAGAAAATGGCGGCTTTTGGCAAGGATGCGCGGCAGCCTCAAAATGGCGTGCCTGTGGAGCTGTGTGACTTGGAAGGCAATCCAATCCAGACCTATCAAATCGACAACTTCAATAATGGCTTCTATTGCTTCACCCATGTGCGTCCTGGTCGCTATTTGGTGGCTATAGATGGCGTGGAAGACTATGAACTGGAAGTGAAGCCCGACAGCACCACCTACTACAATGTGACTATCGCTACCCGTCAGGACTCTTCGGCAGACGTTGATGATGAAATCACCGTGGTCCACAGCGATGCAAATGAATCGGTAGAGCCATCCACTGCCAATGGCGAAGTGGGTCAGTAGCCTTACCTATAAATATCATAAAAACTTATAAAAACTGAAATTTGATGGTGAACTTATTGTACGTCGTATGGCAAGGGGTGAAGTTGTTTTTTATCTTGCCCTTTGCTATGCTCTCAGGTAAAGTGTTTGATACCTGTTGGCGCAAGTATTATACAAAGCCAATGCCTAAAAGCGTGTTTAATCTTTGTGTGCAGTGGTTGCTTTATTATGGTAATCGATACGGCTTTAGCTATGAGCGAATCAATGTGTATATATTCTGTGTGATATGGCCCTTGATCACCCTTGTGTCGATACTGGCCAATATCGTTTTGCTCGTCATACTTCTTAACCGCGCCTAACAAATTCCACACGTTCATAATGCATACTAAAGTAGCCATTTTTTCCGTGCCAATGTGTGAATTATCGCTCTTAGGTGGCTACAATTGCCTTATTCATGAGAAATTTTGATTATCTTTGCAATTATTGCGAACTAATAATTACTACTAATTAACTTTTATACAATGATGAGAAAAATTCTACTTACTTTAGTGGGCGGTCTGGCTTTAGCGGCAAGTGCGCAGCACGTGACCGTGACCTCTAACACGCGGCTGCTAAAAGGCGTGGAAGGGCCAGCCTACTATCCTGTGCTAAACAGCGCTGGCACTCAGCTCCTTTTCGCAAGTGGAGAATCCTATGGCTTGAAAAAGTATGATTTCGCCGACAATGTGGTGAGCCGCATTAGCGATGAGGTGGGGGCAGGGATCGACGCTTCATTCAGTGCCAACGGCGACGTGTACTATGTTACTCAAAAAGTGGGCGATGGCAACCTCATTTACCGCACGGGCATGCGTTATGATGCCGCTGTGAACAAAAGCGAGGTGGTGCTTGAGGCTCAGCACGGCTATGTGCGTCCGGAGCTTGGCACGCGCGATAATGGGTTTAAAGGTGCAAAGAAGTCTTATGCACCGGCAAAAGGCATGGGCACAGCAGTGTGTGTGCAGGGCTCTGTGCTCTACATCACCAAAGGAGGCGTTACAAAAGAATACACGCCTGTGCCATCTTACGCTGGTTATCTGTGGGCATCGCTCTCGCCTGATGGCAAGAAGGTGGCTTTCTTCGCCGCTGGCAAGGGCATTGTGGTTACCGACCTAAACGGCAAAGTGCTCTCGATGCTCGGTAAGTATGAAATGCCATGCTGGTATAACAACGACTACATCGTGGCGCAGAATGCCAAGGACGATGGTCATCAGTTTACCTCTTCGCAGATTATGCTTATCAAGGCAGACGGAAGTTTTAAGACCAACTTGACTTCAGAAACGTCTATGTCCATGCAGCCTACAACTGCGGCAGGCAAGATTGTATATACCACTATCGATGGTATGCTTTATCAAATGACCATAAATATTAATGAATAAAAACCAACAGCGAGCAACGATGAAAAAAACAACTTTAATTTCAGTAATGCTGCTGTTTGTTGCAGCGTTGGGTCTGAATTTTGCAAATGCAAGTACTGACCAGCCACATATTTATGTTAATCCTGGCCATGGTGGCCATACCAGCGACGACCGTAACGTTGTGGTTTATCCCTATGTGCAGGGCGACACCATGGGCTACTGGGAGTCGAACTCCAACCTGTATAAGGGTTTCGCATTGCGTGAAATTCTGTGGAAAAAAGGCTATAAAGTGACCATTTCGCGTGAGACCAATACTCAGGATGATGACTTAGGGCTGTCAACTATCGTAAGATTGTGTAACAATAGTGGAGCAGATGTGTTCTATTCCATACACAGTAATGCCACCGGACAGGGCGAGGGCGCACGTGTGAATTTCCCAATGGGCTTCTTCCGCGGCTATACCGATGCTCCTGAGAACCCAAAATGCAAAGAATTGACAGAAAAATTGGCTCCGTTTATTATCGGAAACCAGTGCACCGTGTGGAGCAGCCCCTCTTATCAGGTGTGGGGCGACTGGAACTTCCAGCCATCGTGGGGCACTCAGGGATATGGCGTGCTTCGCGGCAATAAAACTTCGGCTATGCTCGACGAGGGCTCGTTTCACGACTACTATCCCGAAACCTATCGTCTGCTCAACAAAGACTATTGCTGGGTGGAAGGTTTCAACTTTTCCCGTGGCGCTGACAGCTTCTTCGGACGCACTGGCACACTTGCCACTGGCGTGGTGATGGGCAATGTGCGTGACGACCGTCTTCCTCGAGAAGGCATTCTCGTGATGTATGGCGCCGACAAGCGTCAGCCCGTGAACGAGGCGCTCGTGAAACTGATCGACAGCGAAGGCAATGTGGCGCAAACCTACACCACCGATACCAACTATAATGGCATATTTGTGTTTAAGTATGTGAACCCCGGCAATTACACCGTGGAAATTTCCAATCCACACTATGAAACCACATCTCAGGCCATAGAGGTGAAGGCTGACGACGTTACTTATATGAATGTGGACATGAAGCGCATTCGCGAAACCCCACCTGCAGTGGTCACTTATTCACCAGTGTGGAAAGAGAGCGATGCTCCTGTACGATGCAACGAGCCAATCGTTCTTCAGTTTAATTGGGATATGGACATTGATGCCACAGCCGCAGCGTTCACCATCACTCCAAATGTGGAGGGCACTATCAAGTGGGAAGACACCAACTATCGCATGGTGTTTACCCCTAAAGATGCTTATGAGGTGAACACAGAATACACCGTGACCCTGAAAAAGAGCGCTAAGCATGGTGGTGGCGTGGAAATGCCCGCCGACTTCACTTTCAAGTTCAAGACCGCTGACCGCAACCACATCTATCCATTGGCTGTGTTTCCCGCTGACGGTGACCAGGTGAACTTCAAGGCAGGTGCTGTAATGGAATTCCGCGCTGCACACTTGCTCAACGGCTATAATCTATCCACTTTCTTCCATGTGTATGACAAGGATGGTAATGAACTTGAATTCAGTAAGCGATCCATTAAGAATAATAAGACTGGTGATGTATATGGCTATTGCAAACTTCCTTTGCTGAAGGCCCTTGTTCCTGGAGAAGAATACCGCTTCGTGGTGGACAAGACCCTTGCCGATACCATCGGACTCCAGCTTGAGGAAGGCAAGGAGTATAAGTTCACAGCAGTGGATGCCGGCGCTGCCAAAGACGGCTCTGTGGTTGCTGACTTTGAGTCGGCAGCCGACTATGAGCTGTTAGAGCTTGATTGCGCAAACCCATCGAGCGCAAAACTTTCAGCCGTAACCGACAAACTCTTTGGCAATAAGGCACTTCAAGTGTCGTATTCGTTTGCTAACTACGACCCCTCTGGCATTGTGATACTGCGTGTGGCTAAACCTGACGCGGTGAAATTTGGTGAGGGTGATGAACTTGGCGCGCACGTATGGGGTGATATGTCGTACAATTATTTGGATGCAGTGTTCCGTGATGAAAGTGGGGCAGAGGTGAAAGAACCTCTTGGTACCATCACATTCCATGGTTGGAAATATGTCACCAAAAAACTCTCGTCTCTTGAAGCTGGAAAAAATTATCAGTTTGTGGGCTATGACCTCCGTAAGAGCCCCGATACTGAAGCTCCATTCGGCAAGACTGGCGTTGTGAAATTCGACAATGTGATCAAAGCCACAACAAGTGGCATTAACGACTTGCAGCAGCTTAGCCATGTGAAAGTGGGACCAAATCCAGTTTCCGACTATCTTGTGGCCACAGCCGATGCCTTGATACAGAAGGTGGAGCTTTACAACATCAAGGGACAGCTTGTGGCTGAAAACGCTTCCAACTTCATCAATGTGGCTGATGTGGCCGCAGGCATATATGTGTGCAAGGTGTATGTGTCGGGCCAGGTGTCCTCTCACAAGGTGGTGGTGAAGCACTAATTGAATTAGAGCTTATTTAACTATTACGCTTTTTTAAGTAGTTGAATAGCATAGAAATAAGAGTGCGCTAAGTGGCATATGTCTGCTTTGCGCACTCTTTTTTGATTGTCCGGTTGGTTAATTTGTGTTTTAGAATATTAAAATTGTGTGAAATTTTTTTTCGGTTTCTGGTTTGAATGTTAATTTTGTGATGCTAATCACTTTTTTAGAATCTGATTTTATGATGGAAATCTTAATGTGTTATGGCAAACGAAACTATTAAAGTAATTGCAGAAAGTAGTTCAACTCGCACTGAATGGGCTTTGGTGCAAGGAGATAAAATTATAGTTCACGCCTATACAGAAGGCTTGAACCCCTTCTTCCAAACCCGTCGTGAAATCAGTCACATCATACGCCTTGGGCTACCATCGGAGTTTTTCAAGCGCCGTTGGAGCCATGTGTTCTATTACGGAGCCGGGTGCTCAAGTCCCGAGAAAAATAAGATAGTGGAGTCGTCGCTTGTGGCTCAGTTCAAGACTCCTGTGAGCGTGGACTCCGACCTTGTGGGCGCCACTCGCGGGCTGCTGGTGCATGAGCCAGGGCTTGCCTGCATTTTGGGCACAGGCTCAAACTCCTGCCTCTACGATGGCAAGCAGATTGTGCAGCGTGTGCGCTCGGGTGGTTATATTCTCGGCGACGAAGGCAGTGGCGCTGCCATGGGCAGGCTTTTCATTGGCGACCTTCTGAAAAACCTCGTGCCAGCCCAAATCCAGTCACGATTCGTGGAAGAGTTTGGCGTTACGCCCGACGTGGTGATGGATGAGGTGTACAACAATCCGCACGCCAACCGGAATTTGCGTAATTACAGTTTCTTTCTGTCGGAGCACCTTGACAATGAATACGTATATAATTTGGTGTATAACGAGTTTAAGCGCTTTTTCGACAGAACGATTCTTCAATACGACTATAAGAATTATCCGTTGTGCTTTGTAGGCTCCGTGGCTTGCAAGTATAGCGATGTGCTTCTGTCGGTGGCTGGACGCTATGGCGCAAACATCAAGAAAATTGTGCGCGCCTCAATGCCAGGTCTTTTGGCTTACCATGCCGACGACTAAAGTATATATATACCACACTCTACTCTTAACATTAACTTCAACCATTACTACGACAATGAGAAAAATGGCATTAGCACTTGCCCTAATGATGGGCAGTGCCGCTTTGTGTGCCCAGAATTTAAGTGAGTCTGCCAATGAGCGTGTGCTTGCAATAGTGAGTTCCACGATGGAGCATGATATGCGCATAGGTAAAATGAAGTTGAACTCTCTTACCGTGTCTGGCGACACAATAAAGGCCGACTTCAATGAAAATTTTTCATACAATTATCTCTCACCCGAAAAGATAACTACACTGAAGGAAACTATCAAGACTGCATTATCAACAGAGACGAGTGCTTCGCAAGTTCAAATCAGCGTAGATGGCGCCAATGTAGAGCGTTTTTTCTATGATTTCCCCAAAAAGTATGCCCGTAAGCATGAGCCATTCATTCGTGAAGTAGGGCAGTCGAGGCGTTACGCCAAAGGGCTTGACGGCAACTTGATAGCCATGTGGCATAGCCACGGCTTGTATTATGAGCCAAAAATCAACTGCTGGGAATGGCAGCGGCCCAGATTGTTCCAGACTATTGAAGACCTCTATCCCATGAGCTATGTGTTGCCATTTGTGATGCCGATGCTTGAAAATGCGGGAGCCTATGTGTTTAATCCACGGGAGCGTGATGTGCATAGCGTGGAAGTGATTGTGGATAATGATGGACATCTCGCGCAAAACGGCTACACAGAAAAAAACGGTAAAAACGCATGGACTGGTGCTGGAGTGGGGTTTGCACACAAGCAGGCAGTATATAAGGATTTTGAAAATCCGTTTACCGATGGCACGGCCCGAATGGCGACTACAGTGAAGAAAAGTGATATTTCCGCCGCCACTTATGATGTGACTATGCCTGAATCTGGCGACTATGCCCTGTATATATCCTACAAAACGCTGCCTAACAGTGTGAATGATGCCCAGTATATCGTAAATGCCTGTGGCATTGAGCACACATTCACTGTGAATCAGCGAATGGCAGGTGGCGTGTGGGTGTATCTTGGCACTTTCCCGCTTAAGAAAGGCGAGAACAAGCGTGTGCTCACTGTCACGAACGTGAGTAAGTGTAAAAATGGCGTGGTCACTACCGATGCAATAAAAGTGGGCGGCGGTATGGGCAACATTGCTCGCTGTGCCTTGCCTGCGACAGAGGAGAATGTGCAGCGTGCAGGAGGTTACAACTGGAGCACAGGTCTACAGCAGCCAGGCGTGGAATATAAGTACATCACCAGCGGCGCACCGCGGTTTGTGGAGGGCGCCCGCTCTTTTTTGCAGTGGAGCGGATTTCCTGACAGCGTGTATTCGGTGTCGCACGGATTGACTGATTATGCCGACGATTTTCGTAGCCGTAGTGAATGGGTGAATTATTTGGCGGGTGGCTCGCAGGCTATTCCTGACCAAACACTCGGTTTGCGTGTTCCGCTCGACCTGTCGTTTGCTTTCCATACCGACGCCGGTGTTACCCAAGACAATTCCACTATTGGCACTTTGAGTATCTATCGCTCTAATGGATTTGGAAATTATGCCGATGGCACACCACGCATAGCCTCACGCTATCTTGCCGATATGGTAGGCCGGCAACTGGTGGATGATGCCCGCTCCAAGTTTGACCCACACTGGACCAATAGGGGCCTGACACAGGAAAACCTTTATGAGATACGCGTGCCTCAAATTCCGGGAATGCTGCTCGAATACCTCTCGCACCAGAATTTTGCAGACATGCGTCTCGGCCTTGACCCTGATTTCCTTTTTTCTTCCAGCCGCGCCATATATAAAGGCATTCTTAAATTTATAGGCAAACGTGACCATCGGGAAGTGGTGGTGCAGCCCTTGCCTGTGAACAGCTTTGCCATAACGCCTAACGGCGATGCTTTCCTTCTCTCCTGGAAGCCAACCCTTGACAGCCTTGAATCTACGGCTGTTCCCACGAGATATGTGGTGGAGGAGCGTGTGGGCGCTCATGGAGGGGCATTTAAGGAGCTGGCAGTGGTGAGCTCACCCCAATTTACCGTGAAAGTGACTGATGGCGAAATTCACTCTTATCGTGTCCAAGCCATGAACGAAGGTGGGCGGAGTTTTCCCAGCGAGGTGCTATCACTTGGTGTGGCTCCCCAGTCGAAGGGCGTGGTGATGATAGTGAATGCCTTTACCCGTGTGAGTGCCCCCGACTGGGTGGACGAAGGCGATTTTGCCACCTTCACCGATGAAACCGATCACGGCGTTCCATACATTCAAGGTATCAATTATATTGGCAGCCAGTATGAAAAGCGCCGCAGTGCAGGTTGGAGCGATGCTCGTGGCGGATTTGGTAGCTCTCATAGCAATTACCAGGGTTCTGTAATTGCTGGCAACACTTTCGATTTTCCAGCGCTACATGGCGAGTCGGTGATGGCGGCGGGTTATTCCTTTGTGTCGACAAGCGTGAGTGCAGTGGAAGCCGGAACTTCGAGCCTCTCAGACTATTCCGCTATTGATATTATCGCCGGGAAGCAAAAAGAGACAAAGGAGGGCTATGGTGCCTATCCTAACAAGTACAAATTATTTACCGTGCCATTCATTCGCGCTGTGGAAAATGCCACAAAGCGTGGAGTTAATGTTTTGCTTACAGGCGCTTATGTGGCCAGCGACGTCTTTGACCGCACTACGCCCAACCCAGAGGAGGTGCAATTTGCCAAAGAAGTGTTAGGTTATGCATGGGGCGGAAGCCAGGCATCGTGCACCGGCGAAGTATACACCATGCCTACTGCGGTAAAGCAAATATCTGCTGACATGAGTATTCGGTACAACAATGTGCTGAATGATCGCATTTATTGCGTGGAGTCGCCGAATTCTATATTTGCATCTGATAAAAAGGGTTTCCCTTTCATGCGTTACACCGAAAACAATCGCAATGCGGCAGTGCTCAGCAATCGCGATGGCTATCACACCGTGGTGATGGGCTTCCCGTTTGAGACCATCACCAGTAAAGAAATTAGAAATAAGCTGATGATCCAGATTCTCGACTTCTTCTCCACTGAAAAATAGTGTTGGCGATTATGTTGTCCCTTGTATAGAACAATAAGGCGCCTTGATAAGTGGATTTTTTTGGAATTTATGTAACTTTGCATCCGAAAACCTCATCGGAGGGTCTTTATAAAAATAAGGCTGGATAAGATGATAGGGTAACTCCTTTAGTCTTGTCCAGCCTTATTTGCTTGAATACACTTGATTAATGGCATAGAAATACAATGAACGGAAAAGATTTGACGCAAGGCAGCGTACTTGGCAGCATCATGACATTCTCGTTGCCCTATATGCTTGCTTACTTCTTACAGATTCTCTATGGACTCGCTGATTTATTTGTGATAGGTCGGTACTGCGATGTTGACAGCACTACGGCAGTGTCGAACGGGGCTCAGGTGATGTACATGGTGACTGTTGTGCTAATAGGCCTTGCAATGGGTACGACAGTTCTGACGGCTCGTGCCATTGGTGCAAAAGATTCAGCCCGTGCCCGTGCCGTTGTTGGCAACACGGTGACAATGTTTGCTGTCGTTGCCATTGTGCTTATGGTGTTGCTACTATGCTTGCGAGGGTGGATAGTGGAAGTGATGGATACGCCAGCCGAGGCTATAAGCGGTATGGAGCGTTATCTTACCGTATGCTTCATCGGCATTCCCTTCATTATAGCCTATAACATCATAGCCTCTATCTTTCGAGGATTTGGCGACTCTAAGAGCCCGATGTATTTTGTGGCAGTTGCTTGTGTGGTCAATATTGTGCTTGACTATGTGTTTATCGGGGCTTTTGGCCTTGGCGCTATGGGCGCTGCTTTAGGCACGACGCTGTCGCAGGCTGTAAGTGTGCTGTTTGCGTTCCATTCCATTCGTCACCGCAAGGGTGTGTTAGACATTCGACGCAGTGACTTGTGGCCACAACGTGAGGTGATAAAGCGTATTTTGAAGATAGGGTTGCCCATTGCACTGCAGGATGGCTTTATACAGGTTTCATTCCTTGCGATTACAGTCATAGCCAATGGGCGGGGGCTTGTTGATGCCGCAGCCGTTGGCATTGTGGAGAAGTTTATCGGACTGGTGTTTATCGTTCCGTCGGCTATGCTTTCAACGGTGTCGGCTATCTCCGCACAGAATATCGGCGCCGCCCAGATGCCTCGCGCCAAGCAGACCATGCACTCAGCGATGCTCATCACCACAGTCTATGGTCTTGTGGTGGCCATAGCACTTCAAATAATGCCAGAAATGGCAGTCAAGCTGTTTACCACCGATCCACAAGTGCTGGAGCAAGGATGCGATTATTTGCGTGGATATGTGTGGGACTGCATCTTTGCCGGAATTCATTTCTGCTTCAGCGGATTTTTCACTGCTTGCGGCTACGCCATGATTTCGTTTCTTCATAATAGCATATCCATAGTCTGTGCCCGTGTGCCACTGGCGTGGCTGTCGTCAAGACTATATCCCGACACGCTTTATCCTATGGGTCTCAGCACATGCGCAGGGTCGCTTATTTCTTGCTTAATTTGCGTTGGTGCTTACTGCTGGCTGAAACGAAAAGGCAAGATTTAAACTATCCATATAAATCTGTGGGTAATCTTTATAATTCGTTCGAAACCTAAAAAACTGTATCTGACTATTAAAAAATATAAAAGCGAATAAAAAGACGGTACAAAACATATTAGGAATGGAATGTTTTATCTATTTTTGTAGAATAGAAAAAGTGTGCATACACAATTCGGAGTGAAAATAATTAATTATACTTGTATACTTTATACTTGAATTTACTCAGAGATGAAAAAACAGATTAAGTCGGTTGTTGCTGCTACTGCTACTCTTGTGATGGGGTGTGGCATGGCTTCGGCTCAGTTTTCAGATGCGGAGCTTCAAAAAGTGCAGCAAATAGTCACCTCAAACGTGCCTGCGCATATGGGCATAGGTGTAGTGAAAGCAAACTCCCTTGAGATGAGAGGCGACAGCTTAGTGGTGAATGTGTCGGAGAATTTCCGTGACATTCCATTCACGCGAGAGTCGATAGCCTCCTTTAAAAAAGATGTGAAGGCAGCGCTTGGCGACAGCTACAAGCAGGCTAAGGTAGCGTTGTATATCAGTGGAAATGATGTGGAAAAGTATTTTGCATCTTTCGACAAGGATTATGTAAGGAAACACGCTCCATTCATTACTGAGCAAGACCCCAATAAGCGCTATAAAAAAGGGCTCGACGGCAATATTGTGGCCACTTGGCAGAGCCATGGATGGTATTTTGAGGATCGCCTGAACCGCTGGGAATGGCAGCGCGCACGTATGTTTCAGACAGTGGAGGATATGTACACGCAAAGCTACGTCACCCCGTTTCTCATCCCT
This sequence comes from Porphyromonadaceae bacterium UBA7572, assembly GCA_002476625.1. Lineage (GTDB taxonomy): Bacteria > Bacteroidota > Bacteroidia > Bacteroidales > Muribaculaceae > Sodaliphilus. The sequence continues at coordinate 102,375 of DLLC01000034.1, forward strand.
ATGCTTGAGAATGCCGGCGCCTATGTGTGGGATGCCCGCGAGCGCGACACTCACAATTTCTCCTCAATCGTAGATAAGGACGGCAAATACGCTCAGCACACCTATAGCGAAACAAACGGAAAAATGGCATGGGCACAAGGCGTAGGCGCTGGTTTCGCTTTCGACCGCGAGAACTACCGCGACTATGAGAACCCATTCGCAGAAGGCACATACCGAGTGGTTCAAGCCACAAAGGACAAAAAGAACCAGTCATTCGCGAGTTATGATGTGGATATGCCAGAAGCTGGCGATTTTGCATTGTATATATCATATAAGAGTTTGCCTAACAGTGCTAAAGATGTGAAATACACTGTCAATAGCCTCGGTGGAGAGAGGGTCTTCACTGTGGATCAGACTATGGCAGGCGGTGTATGGGTGTATTTAGGCACTTTCCAGCTGCAAAAAGGCTTAAACAAAAACGTGGTGACCATTTCCAACCTTTCAAAGGACAGCAAAAGCGTGATTACGACAGACGCCATCAAGGTGGGTGGCGGTAAAGCCAACGTGGTGCGCCGCGTGGCACTTCCTACGGAGGAAAACAAGGCCATTGCCAAGCAGTTTGGCTATGAAAGCCATTTGGGAAAAGAAGGTGTGGCTTACGATTATGTTCACCCAGGCGACCATCCTTGGTTCACCCTTGGCTCACGCTACTATTTGCAGTGGGCTGGTTTTCCGCAGAGTGTGTATTCATCTTCGAAAGGCACCAACGATTATAATGATGACTACCGCAGTCGCGGGCTGTGGGTGAACCACCTTGCTGGCGGTTCGCAGGTGCTTCCTGGGCAAGACGGCTTGAAGGTTCCTGTCGATGTGTCGTTCTGCCTTCACACTGACGCGGGCACCACGATGGACGACGAGACTATTGGCACTTTGCTGATTTACTCCACCAGCGATGGCGAGAACACCTTTGCAAATTATAAAAACGGCACTCCTCGTATCATTTCTCGAGAGTTTGCAAATGCCATATCCACTGAGGTTTGTGGCGTGATTCGCGCTAAGTATGAGCCAGAGTGGCATCGCCGTGGCATGTGGGATGCTTCTTATTATGAGGCACGTGTTCCTGAAGTGCCCGCTGTATTGATGGAGCTGCTCTCTCACCAGAATTTTGCCGACATGAAATATGGCTTGGATCCGAACTTCCGTTTTGATGTGAGCCGTGCCATTTATAAGGGTATATTGAAGTTCATTGCCAAGCGAGACCATCGCGATTATGTGGTGCAGCCTCTGCCAGTGCATTCCTTCGCAATTAAGGGCAACGGAACTAACGCATTCACACTTTCTTGGGAGCCAACGGCCGATACCCTAACCGCCAATGCCGACGCCAAGGCGTATGTGGTGTGCGAGCGTGTGGGACTTGATGGTGGCTTCAAGGAGATAGCAGTAGTAAGTGAACCAAAATTTAACGTACAGATTTCCGACAACCTTATCCACAGCTACAGGATTATAGCGATGAATGAGGGCGGTCGCAGTTTCCCAAGTGAGGTGCTGTCGCTTGGCGTGGCCAGTGGCAGCAAAGGCTTGGTGGCTGTGGTGAACGACTTTACCCGTGTGAGCGGCCCTGACTGGTTTGATTCAGGCAAGATGGCTGGCTTCTACGACGAAAAGGATCACGGTGTGCCATATATGCAACAGAACAACTATATCGGCGCACAGTATGAGTTTGAACGCCGTCTGCCATGGGTCGACGATGATGACCCAGGCTTTGGCGCTTGCCGAAGCAACTACGAAACCGGCACGCAGGTGGTGGCTGGAAATAAGTTTGATTACACTGCTGTGCATGGCGCTTCCATTCTCAAGGCTGGTTACTCTTTTGTGTCGATGAGCGAGGCCGCTTTTGAAATGGGTAATGTGAGTGCCGCTGACTACAAGGTGGTCGATATTATTCTCGGTAAGCAAAAGGAAACGATGAACGGGCGCGGCGCATACCCCAGCCGCTATAAAATCTACACGCCTCAATTTATGAACGCAGTCACTTCCTTCACGGGAGCCGGTGGCAATGTGATGATTACCGGTGCTTATGTGGCAAGTGATATCTGGGAAAAGGAGAAACCTGCGGAAGTGGAGATGAAATTTGCCAAGGAAATCTTAGGCTTTGAGCATCGTGCGTCGCGCGCATCACAGTCAGGCGAAGTGAATGGCGTGGTATCGAAGTTCGCTGAACTTCCTTCTGACCGCAATTTCACTTTCTGCAGCAAGCTCAACAACAAGGCTTATGCCGTGGAATCGCCCGATGCAGTGAAGGCAAGCGATGATGCGGGCGCTACCATTATGCGTTACACGGAGAATACTAAGCCCGCCGCTGTGGCTGTGGATCGTGGCTCATACCGCACCGTGGTGGCTGGTTTCCCATTTGAAAGCATCATAAATGATGAGGCGCGTGATGCATTCATGAACGATATTTTGAACTTTTTCAACAAGTAAATCTACTATTATTTTTTAATTGATTGTAAAGATGAAAAAAGTGATAGACTGCTATTTGCCATACACTGGCTCAGAGCAGACACTCCGAACCGCTGAAGCACTGAAGGCGGAGAATGAAGTGGCAAATGTGTGCTTGCTCACTACAAACGGAGAAGCACAGCCCATAGAAGGATGCGACACACTGGTGGTGAATGATTTTTCTTCCACTGCCACGGTGAAGGCGATAGCCCAACACGCAAAAAGTGAGTTCACACTCGTTTACAGCAAGCAAGAAATGCTATTGTTTGGATACAAGGCGCTTCAGCGCATGGTGACTGTGGCCCGCGACTTAGACGCTGGTATGGTGTATGCCGACCATTATAATTTCAAGGATGGCGACTTGCAGAAGTCACCCGTCATCGACTATCAGCTGGGTTCGCTCCGTGATGATTTTGACTTTGGCTCAGTGATTCTGTACAGTACAGCAAAGCTGAAAGAGGCGTCTTCTCAGATGACAGCCGACTACAAGGCTGCCGGCAACTATGACCTGCGGTTGAAACTTTCCCAAAAATATGAAATTGAGCATATTCCAGAGTATCTCTACACCGATGTAGTGGTGGACACGCGCGCAAGTGGTGAAAGAATTTACGACTACTGCGACCCGAAAAATAATGCAAGCCAAAAAGAAATGGAGCAGGCATGCACCGATCATCTTAAAGCGCTGGGCGCCTACTTGGAGCCAAACGACTTTGAGGACATAGATTTTGACGCGGAGAAGTTTGATGTGGAGTGCACGGTGGTGATACCGGTGCTTAACCGTGTGAGGGTGATTCGCGATGCCATCAAGTCGGTGTTGAGCCAGGAGGCCCCATTCAAGTTCAACCTCATTATTGTGGACAACCATTCCACTGACGGCACCACAGAGGCCATTGACGAGTTTTCTGCCGACGAGCGCCTGATTCACATCATACCCGATCGCAACGACTTGGGTATAGGTGGCTGCTGGAATTTGGCAATCAATGACCCTCGCTGCGGAAAATTTGCCATCGGTCTTGACAGCGACGACACTTACGCCACAGTGCACACCCTTGAAAAGATGGTGGCTCAGTTCTATATCGACAATGCCGCAATGGTGTGCGGCACTTATGTGGTGACCGATGTGAATTTGAAAGAAATAGCCCCAGGCGTGATCGACCACCATGAGTGGACACCCGACAATGGGCGCAATAACCTTTTCCACGTGAATGGTGTGGGTGGCCCTCGCGCCTTTTACACGCCTATTTATCGCGCCACAAATATTCCTAACACCAACTATGGTGAGGATTATGCCATGGGATTGACCATTACACGCAACTATCGCATGGGACGCGTGTATGACGTGATGACCTGCGCCCGCCGCTGGGATGACAACACCGACGCCAATCTCGATATATTCAAGGAGAATGCCAATAATCTGTATAAAGACCGCATTCGCACCTGGGAATTAAAGGCAAGAATCAATAAAAACAAGCATAAAAATAAATAGTAATAACTATCAATCAAACTAAATTACATTTACTATGGCAAAAATTAATTGCTTCATTCCATTTGCAGAAGCAGAACAGGCAAAAGCCACTATCGAAGGCTTGAAAGCTAACGAGAACGTTAACAAAATCTACCTTCTGGCCAATGCCGACGCAAAAGGCTCTGTTGACGGTTGTGAACTCATTAATGTAACCAACCTCACCGCCTCTGCCACAATGAAGGCTATTGCGGCAAATGCCGACGGCGCTGATTTCGTGATGGTTTACACCAAGTACAACACCCTCAAGTTCGCTCCCTTCGCCATTGAGCGCTTTGTGACTATCGCCACCGACAGCCACAGCGCAATGCTCTATGCCGACCACTACAATGTGACCGACAAAGGCGCCGACAAGGCTCCAGTGATTGACTATCAGTTCGGCAGCCTCCGCGATGACTTCGACTTCGGTTCTGTGCTCTTCTTTTGCGCCCGCTGCTTCAAGAAAGCCGCTGAAGCAATGAAGGCCGACTACGAATTTGCCGGACTTTACGACCTTCGTCTGAAACTATCACAATTTGGCTCGATCACCCATATTAACGAATATCTGTACAGCGATGTGGAACTCGACACCCGTAAGAGTGGCGAGAAGATTTTCGACTATGTGGATCCTAAGAACCGTGGTCGCCAGATTGAAATGGAAAAGGCTTGCACCGAGCACCTCAAGGAAATCGGTGGCTACCTCGCACCAGTAAAGGCCGATGGCACTCCTAACTTCCAGCACATTGAATTCAACCGTGGCGAATTTGAAGTAGAGGCCACTGTGATGATTCCAGTGCGCAACCGTATTCGCACCATCCGCGACGCTATCAAGAGCGTGCTGACCCAGAAGACTGATTTCAAGTTCAACCTTATGGTTGTGGACAACTTCTCTACCGACGGCACGCGTGAGGCTATCGATGAGTTTGCAGATGATCCTCGATTGATTCATATCATTGCCGACTACTATGATATGGGTATCGGCGGCTACTGGAATCTTGCCGCACATCACGAGAAGGCTGGTAAATTCATTGTACAGCTCGACAGCGACGACATGTACAAGGACGAGAACACCCTCACCACTATGGTGAACGCCTTCTATGAGCAAAATGTGGCAATGGTGGTGGGCACCTATATGATGACCGACATCGATGGCAACATTATTCCTCCAGGCATTATCGACCACAAAGAATGGACACCAGAAAACGGGCGTAACAATGCTCTGCGCATCAATGGCCTTGGCGCTCCCCGTGCTTTCTACACACCAGTACTCCGTGATGTGAAGATTCCTAACACCAGCTATGGAGAAGATTATGCGCTTGGCTTGAACATCTCACGCCATTTCCAGATAGGCCGAGTTTACACTCCTGTGTATATGTGCCGCCGCTGGGACGACAACAGCGATGCTTCGCTTGATGTGGTGAAGATGAATAACAACAACCTTTACAAGGACCGCATCCGCACTTGGGAACTCCAAGCACGTGTGGCTATGAACAAAAAATAATCAGGTTTAGTGTTTCACACACCGATTATAACCGAATGATATGCTGTGAGCTCTACCAGGCTGGGCAGATGTGCCCGGTCTGGTCCACAGCTTATTTTAAAAAATAATTAGAATCAATCTTTTTATTGACTGTTATATGAACTTTACCACAGAGGTAAACTGCTTAATTGAGCGACAGATGCACAACTGGGAAACCGTGGCGAAAAACTACGGCGCACTTTCGCAAGTGGAAACCAGAGAGCTTCAGCTTGGCGATGCCACCGTGATGCTCCAGTTCAACCCTGAGCGCATTCGTTCCTCGGCTGCCAAAGTGGACACAGCTTCTCTGAAAGCTCGCAAATGCTTCCTTTGCAGCGAAAATCAGCCACGGGAGCAGGAAATGATTTCGTGGCACAATAAATACAAGATACAGGTAAATCCGTATCCCATCTTTCCTCGTCATCTTACCATTGCCAATCTGCGCCATGTGCCGCAGTCGATTTTGGGTAGAGTTGGGGATATGCTACGGTTGGCACACGACCTTCCGGAGTTTGTGCTGTTCTATAATGGTCCGAAATGCGGCGCCTCGGCACCTGACCACATGCACTTTCAGGCAGGCAACAAGGGCTTTTTGCCATTCTGCACAGAATTTCAGTCGGGAAAGGTGAAGACAGAGCTTTTTGCCGGTGGCAAAATCTCCTTTTGTGCAACATCGCCAGGCCACCCATTCGTGATTTCTTGTGCCAAAGCCATGGAAGTGGAGCTGCTGGCAGAGCGCTTCATAGCGTTGCTGCCTGTTCGCAGCGGTGAATTGGAGCCTATGATGAATGTGCTTTGCTGGATAGAGCAGGGCATCTATTATTTGGCCATATTTCCACGAGTGAAGCATCGTCCGAGCAACTATGGCGAGGGTGAGGGACAGTTTGTGCTTTCACCCGCATCTGTGGATATGGGACAGGCTTTTGCCGTGCCTGTGGAAAAAGATTTTAAATCGCTTACCGCGGTCGATGTCCAGATTATGTTTCAAGAGTTGTGCATAAGCAGTGAAGGCGCAGAGCGATTAATTAAATTATTTAACTCAAAATACCCTTACAATGAATAAAGTTCCTCAAGTGCGTGTGGGCATTATGAATGAGCCATCCGTTGACTTCACGCTCAATAACGAATATTGCGTAAATGGCAATCTGGTGGCTGGAAACCAACATGTGGAAGCCATCGATGGCAAAGTGGTGTGGAACGGGCAGAGCTACGATGATCTTCTCTTCGAGCCTGTGAATGCGGAGACCGACTCCTTCACGCTGATGGATGTGACGATAGGCGTGAGTTTTCACTGGCGCAGAAAAGAGGTGCAGAGTTTTCGTGGATCACTGCATCTCATTATAGAGAATGACAGAGTCACTACTGTGAATGTTCTTTCTGTTGAGGAGTATCTTTTGAGTGTGATTTCAAGCGAAATGAGCGCAAAGGCGTCGCTTGAGCTGCTGAAGGCCCATGCCGTGATTTCACGTAGCTGGCTTTTGGCGCAAATCTATAAAGACAAAGTGAACAACGCTCCAGATGTGACTCTTGGCGAAACTGCTCAAGAGCCAGGAGTGGAAATCAAGTGGTGGGACCGCGATGACCACATCAACTTTGATGTGTGCGCCGACGACCACTGCCAACGCTACCAGGGCATAACCAGGGCCTCCACCGAAACAGTGAAAAAGGCTATTGAGGCTACTTGGGGGCAGGTGCTGATGTACGACGGAAACCTGTGTGACGCGCGTTTCTCCAAATCATGTGGTGGCGTGTTTGAAGAGTTTGAAAACTGCTGGCAGCCGCATCACTACGACTATTTGGTGGCGCGGCGTGATAGCGAGAATCCTATGGATTTCCCCGACCTTACTCGTGAAGACAATGCCGCAGAGTGGATTCTGTCCGCTCCAGCCGCATTCTGCAACACCTCCGACCCGGCAATTCTTTCACAAGTGCTCAACGACTACGATCAGGAGACGAAAGACTTCTACCGCTGGAAGGTGGAATATACTCAAGACGAAATATCAGCTCTAATCAAAAAGCGCACCGGTGACGACTATGGCCGCATTAGAAACCTTGAGCCTGTGGCCCGTGGCACATCTGGCCGCCTATATAAGTTGAAAATTGTGGGCGAGAAGATGACTAAGACCATAGGTAAGGAACTGGCCATCCGCTATGCGCTGAGCGAAAGCGCGCTCTATAGCTCTGCTTTTGTGGTGGAGAAGCACGACAGCGACACTGATGGCTATCCCGCCAAGTTTGTGCTCCGTGGCGCAGGCTGGGGGCATGGCGTGGGCCTGTGCCAGATTGGTGCGGCTGTGATGGGCGCAAAGGGCTACGACTATAAGGAAATACTGCTGCACTATTTTATTGGTGCAGACATTGAGGCTCAATATTAATACAGCTAATTAACACGAAAATATAAAAAACATAAATATTATGACAGAATTAAGTGAAATCAAGACAACGAGAAGCCCTTGGTGGTGGGTGCCAACCCTCTACTTTGCCGAGGGCATTCCTTACTTTGTGGTGAACAACATTTCGGTGATGATGTTTACTAAAATGGGTGTTCCTAATGGCGATATGTCGTTCTTCACCACTTTGCTTTATTTCCCATGGTTTTTGAAGGGAATATGGAGCCCAATTGTGGATGTGGTAAAGACCAAGCGCTGGTGGATTGTGGTGATGCAGATTTTGATGACTGCCGCTATGATTTTGCTCACACTCACCTTGCCGTACCCTAAGGCGGAGACCATAGCACAAGGCGACACGCCCATCAGCATGTTCCTTGTCACATTGGTGATTTTCATTATCACGGCGTTTGCTTCTGCCACTCACGACATCGCTGCCGACGGCTTCTATATGCTGGCGCACAGTCCGAGCAGTCAAGCAGCCTTTATTGGCATCCGTAGCGTGTTTTATCGTGTGGCGTCCGTTTTTGGCCAAGGTGTGCTTGTAGCCATTGCGGGTTTAATAGAGAGTAATGGGCTGTCTATTTTTGGTATTGCCCCAGGCAATATCCCTGCCTCTTGGCAAGTCACCCTCGGGGTGGCAGCTGTGGTGTTTGGTTTGATTACCCTTTACCACACCTTCGCTTTGCCTCACAGCGACCAGGACAAGCCACGTGTGTCGGCTGAAGGTGGAAGCACTATGAGTAACAACCTAAAGGAACTCGCCAACTCATTTAAGACCTTCTTCATGAAGCCAGGCTGCCTGTTGGCTATCGCTTTCATGCTCCTATACCGTCTTCCGGAAGGCTTCCTGATCAAACTGTGTCAGCCATTCCTTGTACATTCCACAGCAGAAGGCGGACTTGGGCTTTCCACAGAATTGGTGGGTACCGTTTATGGCGTGTTTGGCGTGGTTGCATTGCTTCTTGGTGGCATTCTTGGTGGCATTTATTCGTCACGAGTGGGACTGAAGAAGTCGCTTTGGGTGATGGCAGGCTTTATGACACTGCCTTGCCTCACTTTTGTATACCTGGCAATGGCGCAGCCATCAAATGTGGTGATTATCACTATTGCGCTCTGCATTGAGCAGTTTGGCTATGGATTTGGCTTCACTGCCTACATGCTTTATATGATGTATTTCTCTGAAGGAGAATTTAAGACATCGCACTATGCTGTGTGCACGGCCTTCATGGCGCTCTCCATGATGCTGCCAGGATTTGTGGCTGGCTATATTCAAGAGGCTATTGGCTATGTGTGGTTCTTCTGGATGGTGATGGTATGCTGCTTTGCCACCCTCATTGTCACTTACTTTGCCGACAAGCGTATTGATCCGAATTACGGAAAAAAAGAAAAATAAATAGATGTGTAATAATTGAATAATGATAACAAAATAGGTATGAAAAAATATATTTTATCGCTGTTGGCTATGGCTGTGGCCATAATTGCCACCGCGCAGGTAAAAACCGGTGTGGAAGTGCTTCGCGACGGCGGATTTAAAGAACTTCAAGGAAAACGTGTGGGGCTGGTGACTAACCCAAGTGGTGTGGATCGCAACCTCAAGTCCACTGTGGATATCCTTAATGAGGCTCCGGGTGTGAAGTTGGTGGCTCTGTATGGCCCCGAGCATGGCGTGCGCGGCAACGCTCACGCAGGCGATGCCGTGGGTGATGCCGTTGACACTAAGACAGGTGTGAAGACCTATTCCCTTTATGGAAAAACTCACAAGCCGACCCCCGAAATGCTGAAGGACATTGATGTGCTTGTGTACGATATTCAGGATATTGGCTGCCGTAGCTACACATTCTATGCCACAATGGGCATGTGTATGGAGGCTTGTGCCGAGAATGGCAAGGAATTTATGGTGCTCGACCGCCCCAATGCTGTGAGTGGCAACAAGGTGGAAGGCAATCTTGTGGAGGATGGCTACTTCTCGATGGTGAGCAAATACCCCATTCCCTATGTGTATGGCCTCACTCCTGGTGAACTCGCCATGTATCTTAATGAAGAGGGCGTGACCGCCAAGAAGGCCAAACTCACTGTGATTCCTATGCAGGGCTGGAAGCGCAACATGACCTATGCCGAAACTGGACTGCCATGGGTTGCACCGTCACCTCAAATCCCAACTCCTGAACATGCGGCATTCTATGCCATGAGTGGTGTGATAGGTGAGCTCTATGCTTTCAACACGGGAATTGGCTACACTCTTCCTTTCCAGTGCTTTGCCACTCCATACCTTGATGCGGATAAACTTGCAGATGCAATGAATGCGCTTAATTTGCCGGGTTTCCGTTTCCGCCCAATCAATTTCAAGCCATTCTTTAAGGTGGGTCCCGAAACAGCTGACGCCATGAAGGAAATGCATGGTGTGCAGGTTTATATCACCGATCTTGATAAGGCTAACCTCACCCTATGTCAGTTCTACTTCTTGCAGGTGCTACACGAGCAGTTCCCCGAAGCCAAGATTTTTGACGCTAACGCAAAGCGAGGCTACGGCATGTTTGACAAGGTGATGGGCACCGACCAAATCCGTAAACTTTTCTCCAAACGTTATAAAGTGGCCGATATAGAAGCCTATTTCAATAAAGACGCAGAGGCATTCAAGGCTAAATCAAGCAAATATTACCTGTATCAATAACCACATACTCCCGTGAAAGAAGTTTATAAAAAATTTATTCGGAATATTTCGTGGTTTATCCCCGATAGCAGGATTTACACCGACGACTTGCGATGCCTGGCGTGGGGAACTGATGCCAGTTTCTATCGCCACA
>DLLC01000034.1:113107-142689 GCA_002476625.1 Porphyromonadaceae bacterium UBA7572
CACATTCCTCAAGTGGTGGTGCGCAGTAAGAACGAGGAGGAGGTGTCGCGACTGCTTGCCGAGGCCAACAAACTGGGGCTTCCCGTCACTTTCCGTGCGGCGGGAACAAGCCTCTCTGGCCAGACCACTACCGACTCTATCCTCATAGTGGCAGGCAAGAACTGGGAAGGCTATTCGGTGAATGCCGATGCATCGGAAATCACCATGCAGCCTGGGCTTGTGGGGCATAAGGTGGACGAGATACTTCGGCCCTATGGAAAGACTTTCTCTCCAGACCCAGCGTCGAAGAACTCTGCCATGGTAGGCGGAATTGTGATGAACAATGCTTCTGGTATGAGCTGCGGCACACACGCCAACAGCGACAAGGTGATGAAGTCGATGCGCATTGTGCTTGCCGATGGCACCGTTCTCGATACTGGCAGTGAAGAAAGCCGTGAGGCGTTTCGCCAGTCACATCCCGATTTCATCAAGGGCATTGAGCGCATTCGCGACGGCGTGCTTGCCGATGAGGAACTGGTGAAAAGAATTAAATATAAGTATGCCATCAAAAACGTTACGGGGCTGAATATCTATCCCTTTGTGGAGCATACCGATCCGTTCGAAATCATCACCCACTTGATGGTGGGCAGCGAGGGTACACTCGGCTTTGCCAGTGAGTTTACCCTATCCACTGGCCATCTCTATGCATACTCCTCAAGCGCGATGCTCTATTTCAAGGATATGCGCAAAGCCTGCGAGTGTGTGGTGGCGCTGAAGAAAAGTCCTGTGGAGTGTGCAGAGATTCTCGACAAAAAGTCACTGGCTTCTGTGCATGACACGACTGGTGAAAACTTGACGGCCATTCTGGTACGCACTTCCGCAGACACCAAGGAGCAGCTTGCTGCCAATGTGGATGCGATGATGAAGGTGATCGACCAGTTTGAATTGTATGTGCCGGCTAAGTTCACCTCCGACCCTGAGGAAAATGCCAAATACTGGGCAATACGTTCTGGTGTGTTCCCTGTGGTGGCAGGCACTCGCCCGTTGGGCACCACAGTCATCATCGAGGATATTGCCTTCCATATTGAGGACTTGCCAGATGCCACTTGTGACCTTGCCCAGATGCTCCAAGACCATGGTTACGACGACAGCTGTATCTATGGCCACGCTCTTGAGGGCAATTACCACTTTGTGATTGCGCAGTCGTTTAAGACCGCTGCCGATGTGAAACAGTATCGCGACTTGATGAATGAAATCACAAAACTTGTGGTTGACAAATACGATGGCTCGCTGAAGGCTGAGCACGGCACTGGCCGAAACATGGCGCCATTCGTGGAAAAAGAATGGGGAAAAAAGGCTTTCAGCGTGATGAAAGAGGTGAAGCACCTTTTCGACCCCAACAATATCCTCAACCCCGGCGTGATTTTCAACGACGACCCAGACTGTTTTGTGAAGTCGTTTAAACCACTGCCACTCACCAATGAGCATATTGACAAATGTATGGAGTGTGGCTTCTGCGAGGTGAATTGCCTGAGCTGCGGATTCACTATGTCGTCGCGTCAGCGTATAGTGGTGCAGCGTGAAATTGCGCGATTGCGTGCCACTGGCGAAGACGATGCCCGGATGAAGCGGCTGGAAAAGCAATATAAATACTTGGGCAATGAAACTTGCGCCGCCGATGGCTTGTGCAGCACATCCTGCCCGATGCACATCAACACCGGTGAGCTTACCCATGATTTGCGCAACGCTGCTTGCCCGCCAAATTCTTTCACACATAAGGTGGGTGGCTTCTGTGCCGACAATTTGCCCGCTATCCGCACGGGCATCAAATTGGCTCTTCGCTCAGCCGATTTGGCACATGCCGTGCTTCGAGATGGCGGTGTGAAAGCAGTTGGCAAGGCCATTCATGCTGTGGGTGGACCACTTTGGACACCATCGCTCCCGAAACCCTATGCTGCACACAAGTTTAATCAGCAGGAATCGGATAAGAAGGTGGTGTATTTCCCAAGTTGCCTCAACCAGACCATGGGCAAGGGCAACAAGGGCCCCAAGGAGAGTCTGATCGACGAGGTGGTGTCGTTCTTGAATAGAGCTGGATGGGAAGTGATTTTCCCTGAAAATAAGAACAAGCTGTGCTGCGGTATGATTTGGGAAAGCAAGGGTATGCCCGACATTGCCAACAGCAAGACGGCAGAACTTGAGAACGCTTTGATCGCTGCAAGCGAAAACGGCAAATATCCAGTTATATCCGACCAGAGTCCATGCCTGCATCGTATGCTTGGTCACATGCAGAAAGTGAAACCCCTCGAACTGATGGAGTTTATTCATGACTATGTGGCCGATTCTCTTGAATTTCACCAGACCGATGAGCCTGTGGCCATTCACCTTACTTGCTCCACCAGGCTGATGAAACTTGAGGACAAAATGATTGATTTGGCAAAACGGTGCTCATCGAATGTGGTGCTCCCAGAAGGTGTGGGATGCTGCGGCTTTGCCGGCGACAAGGGTTTCAATACCCCTGAGCTCAACAAATACGCACTGCGTAAGCTCCGTGGCGCTATCGAAAAGGCACACGTGAAGCGTGGCTTTTCCAACAGCCGCACTTGTGAAATAGGACTGACCACACACAGTGGTGTTCCATATCAGTCGCTGATTTATTTGATTGACGAGTGTACTACAGTAAAAGAAGATAACAAAAATTAATTGTATATATGATTGCTAATGACAGTAAACGCCTCAAAGCCTTGGATATTCTCCGAGGTATTACCGTGGCAGGGATGTTGCTTGTCAACAACCCTGGCAGCTGGGGCAATTTGTATGCGCCACTCGGTCACGCAGAATGGATTGGGCTTACACCTACCGATTTGGTGTTTCCTTTCTTCATGTTCTGTATGGGCGTGGCAATGTTTTTCTCCTTAAAGAAGTTCAACTTCACGATGTCGAAGTCGCTTGCAGTGAAAGTGGTTCGCCGCACCGTGCTGTTGTTTATCATTGGTTGGGCAGTGCAGTGGTTCAGCCATTTAATGTATGGCATGTTCCGCGACGGGGAGACGTTTGCGAAAGCGGCCAATAGTTTTGACTCAATTCGCATTTTAGGCGTGTTTCAGCGCTTGGCATTGGTGTATTTCTTTGGCACAATGTGCGTGGTGCTCTTCAAACGCCGCTTTCTTCCCTTGGTGATTGCAGGAATTCTTGCAGTGTATGCGCTGATATTAGGTTTAGGCCATGGTTATGACTTCTCTACCGACAATATTATTGCCATGATCGACAATGCCGTTCTTGGCCCGAACCATATGTATCATGAGCACTACAACGGTATGAGCGTGGCATTCGACCCAGAGGGAATTTTAAGCACGCTTCCTTGTGTGGCTCACGCTCTTATCGGCTTTATGGTGGGTGGCATGATAGTGAATCACAAGGACAATACTTACCGTGTTGGGCGCTTGCTACTCATTGGATTCATCTTCATTTTGTCGGGCTGGCTGCTTAGCTATGGCATTCCCTGCGGTAAGAAGATGTGGTCGAGCACCTTCGTTCTCATCACCACCGGTTTGGCAATGAGTGTGCTTGCACTCTTAATCTATGTGATAGATATGAAGAACCACAAAAAGTGGTGCTACTTTTTCGAGGCGTTTGGTGTGAATCCGCTGTCGCTTTATGTACTGGGTAGCTTGTTTGCCATTGTGTTTGGCGCTGTGGTTGTCAGCACTTCTGACGATTATGTGAGAGGCGATGATCAAAAGGCTGTGGCTCTATATAGCAAACTGGCAGCCGACAGTTGTCGCGAAGCGCAAAACAACCTTGCCATTTCTTATTACAATGCCGACGGTGTGGAAGAAAATAAAGATGAGGCAGTGAAACTGCTGAAAGAGGCCGCATCCGATTCCGCGATGGTGAAGGCTCGTTACAACTTAGCATTGGCTTATATGCAGGACGACGATGCCTCCAACGACAAGGACGTGCTGCCACTGCTCACCGAGGCCGCAGACTCAACGATTAAAAATGCCCAGTATAATTTGGCACTGTGCTACGACTTTGGTAAGTTTGGAGCAGAAATTGACCACAAAAAGGCTGAGCAATACTATATGGAGGCTGCGAAGCAAGGTATGGACCGTGCCCAGGCTGCCGTGGATCTCTGCTTTGCCGACACTGTGGGCGTGACCGCTCAACTGAAATACGACGATATTTTCTTGCCTGGTATGCAGCGCTATGATGCTTTCGAGGGCGATAGCCTGACAGCTATGCAGACCAGCTTCAATGAAGCGGTGAAAGTGGCGTCGGGCACGGGCGAGAGCACCTCTCTTAAAGGTGCGCTTTACGAGGCGTATAAGTCAGTTACACTTACCGACAAGATGGCTTCGTGCCTATATGCTATTTTGTTTGTGCTGTTTAACTGGATATTCGGCTATGTGCTTCATAAGAAAAATATAATCATCAAAATATAAACACATTACATTATCAATTATGATTTTAATTGCAGACTGTGGGTCTACCAAAATAGATTGGTGCCTACTCAATGGCAGCGAAAAAGTTGCCCAAATCTTTACTACTGGCATGAACGCTCTGATGATGAGCGAGGAAGAGATGACCGCCACTATCAAGGCTGAGCTTGTTCCTCACATCAGTGGCTATCAAGTGGATGAAATCTATTACTATGGCGCAGGCATTCTCAACGAAGAAGTGGGCTCGCATGTGGTTAACGCCCTTAAAGCCAACATTCCATCTGCCACAAAGGTGGAAGTGGCAAGCGACCTGCTTGCAGCTGCCCGTGCACTCTGTGGCCGCAAGCCAGGTATCGCCTGCATTATGGGCACTGGCTCAAACTCTTGCTACTACGATGGAGAGAAAGTGGTTGAAAACGTGTCGCCACTCGGCTATATACTTGGCGATGAGGGTAGTGGCGCTGTGCTTGGCAAACTTCTGGTGGGCGATGTGCTTAAAAAGCAGCTGCCAGAGCATCTTTGCCAGAAATTCTACGATGAATACAAGGTGGACCGCATGACTATTATCGACCGCGTGTATCGTAAGCCTGCGGGCAACCGTTTCCTCGCCCAGTTCGCTTCATTCCTGGAAAGAAACATTGAGGAGCCGTCAATCCATCGTATCGTGCTTCACTCCTTCACCGATTTCTTTATCCGCAATGTGGAAAGCTATAAGAACTATAAAGAGCTGCCTTGTAACTTTGTGGGTTCAATCGCATTCCTTCAGAAGGCTACTTTGCAGGAAGCCGCAAAGAGTCAGGGTATCACAATCGGCACCATTATTCAAGCTCCAATGGAAGGTCTTATCAAGTTCCACTCAGAGCAGGCTTAAATTTCAAGTAACTAAAAATCGTAATCAATCAAATTATTTATAATTAAAAAATGGCTTTTGTAAAAATTAGCGAACAGCCCTCTCTCTACAACGACCTCGAAAAGATGTCGGCTCATGAGATTCTTGTTGATATCAACAAAGAAGACCACAAAGTGCCCGACGCTGTAGAGAAAGCTATTCCACAGATTGAAAAATTGGTGGAGGGCATTGTGGAACGCATGAAGAAAGGTGGTCGCCTCTTTTATATGGGCGCTGGCACCTCTGGCCGTCTGGGTGTGCTCGATGCAAGTGAGATTCCTCCCACATTCGGTATGGACCCAGGATGGATTATCGGTATTATCGCCGGAGGCGACACCGCGCTCCGCAACGCTGTGGAAAATGCCGAGGACGACACTGAGCAAGGCTGGAAGGACCTCCAGGCGTTCAATATCACTCCACTCGACACAGTGGTGGGTATTGCCGCATCGGGCACCACTCCTTATGTGATTGGCGCACTGAAGGCTGCCCGCGCTTTTGGCTGCCTTACAGGTGCTATCACCAGCAACCCCGACGCCCCAATGAGTGAGGCGGCAGAAATTGCTATGGAAATGGTGGTGGGACCTGAATTTGTCACTGGTTCTTCCCGCATGAAGTCGGGCACCGGCCAAAAACTTATCTGCAACATGATTTCCACCAGCGTGATGATATTGATGGGACGTGTGAAAGACAACAAGATGGTGAACATGCAGCTCTCCAACATTAAGCTCGTGGACCGCGGCACCCGTATGGTGGTGGAAGAATTAGGCTTGCCTTACGAAGAGGCTAAGGCTCTGCTTCTTAAGCATGGATCTGTGAAAAAGGCTTGCGACGCTTATCGCGCCAACCATTAATCATTTTAAATGAATACATCAAAGGGGATGCCGGCTCTGCTCCGGATCCCCTTTGCTTATAAGAGATAATGAATTATGAAACGCATATTAGTTTTAATGATGGCGGTAGCCGCCTTTTCGTGTATGGCTCAGAAAAAAACAGTTAACACCGATGTTTACTATGCTCGAAGGGTTACCTTGTTTGAGCAGCTTCCTGTTTATTCAAGCGATATTATCATGCTGGGCAACAGCCTTACAGATGGTGCGGAATGGAATGAGCTGTTCGACAATTGCCATGTGAAAAATCGCGGCATAGTTGGTGACATTATACCTGGCTTTTTTGAACGTTTGGAGCCCATTCTGAAAGGACAGCCCCGTAAAATTTTCATTATGGGCGGTGTGAATGACGTGTCGCATGGAGTTTCGGCTGACAGTATTGTGAGTGCCATGACACAAGTTGTGACCACTATTCAGTCGCGTTGCCCACGCACTAAGGTGTATGTGGAGAGTATGTTGCCGTTTAACAACGACGTGCGCATGTGGAAAAACCTGAAAGGCCGCGAGCAAGTGATTGTGGATGGCAACAAGGGCCTTGAAAATATGTGCCAGCGTTTGGGCGTCACCTTTATCAATCTTTATCCGCTTTTTGTGGGAGCCGATGGCAAACTTAAAGCGGAATACACCAACGATGGCTTACACTTGATGGGAGGCGCCTACCTTATCTGGCGCGACGCATTACTTCCTTATATCAGAGAATAGGCCACACCGCACTCTTTTGTGCAACACAGTTAGAAAGCTACCGGGCCATCTACATCAATGGCTGTGTCACAGATTAGAAAGTGTCACAGCCATTAGTTTTCAGAAATCACGGGCGTCAATGAGCCGTGGCTGTGGGTTAAAGGGTTTTAAGGAGCACCTTTGCAAAATCACCAGTGGCATTGTCGATAATGCCAAAGAAGTCGGGCTCATCTAATACTTCTCGCTCAAGACTCTCGGCGAAATTAGCTTTAATGGCGCGTGTCAGCTCTCTCATTTTGTCGAAAGCGTCGTCTGCATTGGTGAAGCGGTATTTGTCGTTTCCTATTTCTCCATCACTGTAGTATTCAAAGTACACGATATAGCTGTTCATACCGCAAAAATAGCATATTCTTGTGTATTAAAGTTGCGTTTATTGTGAAAAAATGTTGCTGGGAAGTCCTTTTCGTCATTCTAATTTTGAATAGTGGGCTATTTGCTGTAATTTTACTTTTTAAATGGTAAGTTATGTAATGGCAAAACGTAATATGAAAAAGATTTTTGCTTTATTCTCGGCAATTTTGCTTTCCCAGAGCATGGCATTGGTCTCGGCTCAAAGCAAGACCTTGTTTGAATATCCGATAGCTCCCGACACCTGCACTTCGCTTGAAAGCAGGTGTAACTATAGCACCGCCCACTTTTGGGACAATTTTGATTTTCACAAACCTCTCACTGCCGTATCAGACAGCGCGCTCCAGTCCACTTTTGTGGATTATTTTCAGATAATGAGCGCTGCCAACCGAAATGTGGGCCAAAGCTCCGTTCGCTTGCTGATGAACAAGGCTCAAGCCAATCAGCCAAATTTTATGCGACTGCTGGCCACCGCGGAATATTTGCTGTATTACACGCCTCAGCCACTTATCGATGATGTGTATTTGGCATTCTTGCAGTCGGCTGTAGAGGCTTCATGGATGAAGAAGGATGCCAAGGCTCATTACGCCGATCAGATTCGCACAATCAACAATACAAAACTTGGTGAAAAGATATATGATTTCTCCGTCACCGACAGCACTGGATCAAAGCGTAAAATCTATGATGTTCCGGTTGACAGCGCTGAAATCGTGCTGCTGTTCTTCACTGGCGACGGAGTGGAAAGTTCATTGTCGCGCACCCGAATCGACACCGACCTTGGCGTGAACGAGCTGTTGAATCAAGGCTACTGCAAGTTGATTAACGTGTATGTGGGCGATAAGCCGCGGCAGTTTTTGGCTGAGGCCTCCCAATATCCAAAATGGACACTTGTGGCCACCACGGAGCAAAAAAATCTCGACATTCGCATACTGCCGTCATTTATTGTGCTTGACAACGGGCATCGTGTGATGAATAAGAATCAGTATGTAGATGACATAAAAAAAGCGTTTAACCCATAATCCATTATTCGTATGAAAGTGCCAAATGGAATAAAAAACTTCTTCATGTACAGCGCGGGTCACACCTACACCAATCTATCCCGTCTGTTTTTACGCTTATTCATTGGATTGATGTTTTATTTGGTGGCCCTTCGCCAAATTTTATATGTTCACGAGATAGCCCCTCAGTTTGCTGGCTTCTTGTCGCTCGGGCCTACAGACTCCATTGTGCTGATTGCTGTGCTTGAGTTGCTTTGTGCCACCTTTATTATGCTGGGCCTGTTTATGCGTGTGGCCCTTGTTCCATCCATAGTGATTATGGGCTATGCAGAGTATTTGGTGTTTTCGCCAAACGTGGCGTCGAGCGTGTTTGCCTTCACTCCTGGCTATCCGGTGATGTTTCTCGGCGTGTTCCTGTTTCTGCTATTAGCCGGTCCAGGGAAAATTTCGGTTGACTATCTGATAGCCGTGAATATAGAGCGGAACAGGGACGAAGACGAAGTGCTCGACAATGTGTGATTTATTTCGCTGATAACGAAACTTAAAAAGTTGAAAAACAAAAATGAGTATAGCTGTATTGATTTCTGGTGGCGTGGATAGCGCCGTGGTGGTCCATAAACTCAAAGAGGAAGGACACGACGACCTTCAGCTGTTCTATATCCGCATAGGCATGGACACAGACGAGGGCGACTGCGCCGCTGAGGAAGATATAGAAATGTGCACACTGATTGCAAAGAAATACGGGCTGCCACTTGAGGTGGTGTCGCTGCATCAGGAATATTGGGACAATGTGATGGAATATGCCCTCAATGCCGTGAAGCAAGGGCTAACTCCCAATCCCGACATGATGTGTAACCGTATGATAAAATTCGGTTATTTTGAGCAGCGCTGGGGCAAGGGCTTCGATATGACAGCCACTGGCCATTATGCCAACACCGCTTTTGTGGATGGCAAAAAGTATCTTGCAATGGCGGTGGATCCCGTGAAGGATCAGACCGACTTTTTGGCACAAATCACTTACGATCAGCTTCTGCACCTGACGTTCCCAATAGGCAACTTGCCTAAAGGCGAGGTGAGGCGCATTGCCCAAGAGGTGAAGATGCCGAATGCCTACCGTAAAGACAGCCAAGGCATTTGCTTTCTTGGACAAATTAATTACAACGACTTTATCCGCAGGCATCTGGGCGTGAAGAAAGGCCCGATTATTGAAATAGAAACAGGGAAAAAACTTGGCGAGCATAATGGCTATTGGTTCCACACCATAGGGCAGCGCAAGGGGCTTGGACTGAGCGGTGGCCCATGGTATGTGGTGAAAAAGAATGTGGCCGACAACGTGATTTATGTGAGCAATGGCTACGGCACTGCCAAGCAGTATGGCAAGGTGCTACACCTTGACGAAATGCACTTCATATCGGGCAATCCTTGGGGAAATGCCAGTGGACCTGTTGAAATCACGTTTAAAAACCGACACACCCCTGTGCTGACAAAGGCAAAGTTCACTCATCTTCGCGATAGAGAATGGGTGATAGAGAGTGAGAATGATGTGCAGGGCATAGCGCCAGGCCAATTTGCTGTGATATATGATGCCCAATCGCACCTGTGCTATGGCAGTGGTGTGATTACTGGGCAGAAAATAGATTAATGCAGGATCTTTTAGATTTTTTTTGATAAAATGGACAAAGTGGAGTTGAAAGTGATGGGCATTACCTATAATCCGGTGCAGAGTGGCGCGTATGCGTTGCTGCTGCGCGAGGTAAGAGGTCCGCATCGCATACCCATAGTGGTGGGCGTGTCTGAGGCGCAGTCTATAGCTATGCGACTTGAGAATGTGATACCTCCCCGTCCTATGTCGCACGACTTGATGGTGAGTATGTTTCACGCTTACGGCATATTACTTGAGGAAGTGTTTATCTACAAGTTCAGCGATGGCGTGTTCATGAGTGAGCTGAAATTGAACGATGGCACTCGTGAGATAAGTCTCGATTCTCGCACAAGCGATGCCATAGCCATTGCTTTGCGCACAGGCTCTCCAATTTTCACTACCAAGGAAATCGTGGACAAGACTGGCATCTATATGGAGGAAAGCCAGGATAGCCCGGTGATGCACAAGCGGCACAAGCGTCTTGAGGACCTTTCCGTTGAGCAGCTTGAGCAGCGAATGCAGCAATGTGTGGATAAGGAGGATTATGAGCAGGCCGCTGAAATTCAACGGGTGATTAAAGCGAAACAGTCTTCTAATCATACTGATAACGAAACTAAAAACATAAATAAATAAACAAAATGAAGAACTTAAAGTTTAGATTGATTGTGATGAACTTCCTGCAGTTCGCTGTGTGGGGCGCATATCTAACGTGTATGGGCAACTACCTTGGAAGAGCTGGTATGGGATCAGAAATCTCGTGGTTCTATGCCATTCAGGGTATTGTGTCAATTTTTATGCCAGCCTTAATGGGCATCGTGGCCGACAAGTGGATTCAGCCACAGCGTTTGCTTGGCATTTGCCACCTTTTGGCTGGCGTGGCTATGGTAGCGCTGTTTATGATGGGACAGGCTTCGCCCACGCCCGACAAGGCTACATTCATTGCCATTTACACGGTAAGCGTGGCTTTCTATATGCCTACACTTGCACTTTCTAACACCACTGCTTTCACCATACTTAAAGATAATGGCATGGACACGGTGAATGATTTCCCGCCAATCCGTGTGTTTGGCACCGTGGGATTTATCGTTACGATGTGGGTGGTGAACTGCGCCACTTGGCATGATGGCTTGCTCGGCTTTACGCTGGCCCCTGACGATGCCAAATTTCAGTTCACTCACTTCCAGTTCCTTGTGTCGGGTGTATTGAGTTTTGCGTTGGCTGCATATTGCTTAACATTGCCACAATGTAAGATTGTGGCTACTGTGGGAAAGTCAATGTCGCAGCAACTCGGCTTGGATGCCTTCAAACTGTTCAAAAACAAGCGCATGGCTATGTTCTTTATTTTCTCAATGCTCCTTGGCATGTCGCTTCAAGTGACTAATGGCTACGCTACGCCATTCCTGACCAGCTTTAAAGGTTCGCCAGAGGCTGATATAGCCAATTCTTTTGCCGCCAACAATGCCACCATGCTTATCTCTTTGTCGCAAGTGGCAGAGGCTTTGTGCATTCTGCTTATCCCTTATTTCTTGCACCGCTTCGGCATCAAGACGGTGATGCTCATTGCCATGTTTGCTTGGGTGCTTCGCTTCGGATTTTTCGGAATAGGAAGCCCCTCGTTCCCGGGAGTGCTCCTGTTTGTGCTCTCATGCATTGTTTACGGTGTGGCATTTGATTTCTTCAATGTGTCGGGAGGCTTGTTTGTGGACAAAGAGTGCGATCCAAGTCTGCGCGCCTCGGGGCAGGGATTGTTTATGCTCATGACCAACGGGTTAGGTGCAACAATTGGTACGCTTGCCGCCGGCCAGGTGATTAACCATTATTGCCAGTATAACGACAAAGGCTATCTGATGGAACTTGTGCCAGGTGGATGGCAAACTGCATGGTTTATATTTGCGGGATTCGCCCTCGTAGTTGCTGTTGCGTTTATGTTCTTGTTCAAAGGCAGAAAAGAAGCAGAGGCTGAGCAGGCTAAAGGTTAAACCGCTAATAGTTTTGAATATCTAATCAAATATATAGCTATAACGATGCATCGCTTCTACGACCCCAATATAGCCGCCACACTACAGCTCACGGAAGATGAGTCGAAACACTGTGTGCGTGTGCTTCGATTGACAGAAGGTGACGAGATTGAGGTGGTGGATGGAGAGGGAAATCTCTACTGCTGCAAAATCACTATGGCTCACCCCAAACATTGCTCCGTGTCGGTAGTGGAGCACAGACTGTGCAAGCCTCATTGGGGGCATCAGATTGTGCTGTGTGTGGCTCCAACCAAAAACCTCGACCGAATGGAAGGTTTAGCCGACAGGGTGACAGAAATGGGAGTAGATCGCATTGTGCCGCTTTTGTGCCATAATAGTGAGCGCAAGGTGCTGAAAACTGAACGGCTTCGGAAAATACTCGTTTCAGCCATGAAGCAGTCGCTGAAGGCACAGTTGCCACAGCTTGATGAACTCACGCCCATTGAACAGTTGATGAAAACTCCTTTCAGTGGCAACAAATTTATCGCCTACTGCGATTCCTCGCTGCCTCGTGAAAAACGAAACCTCTTTTCAAGGGTGTATCAGCCTGGTGTCGACACTATGGTTATTGTGGGACCAGAAGGTGATTTCAGCCCAGAAGAGGTGGAGATAGCGCTTGATGCGGGCTTTGTGCCGGTCACATTTGGTAATAGCCGTCTGCGAACCGAGACCGCCGCCATGTTTGCCGTGGCATCGTGCCATGCGTTAGATATGCTGAACAAATAATCACACACCCACAGCGAGTTAAGTTGTGCTGAGGTGGTTAAATATTAAACAACAAAAGAAGTGTATTTATATTAGAAATATGTTGATTAATCAATTACAGGCTTCGGCTTGTGGTAATTTTTTTCTGCTCGCAGGCCCTTGTGTGATAGAGGGCGAGGAAATGGCGTTAAAGATAGCGGAAAAGGCTGTGAGTATCACCTCACGGCTGGGCATTCCCTACGTGTTTAAGGGCAGCTATCGCAAGGCCAACCGTTCGCGCATCGACTCATTCACGGGCATTGGCGATGAGAAGGCATTGAAAATTTTGCGCAAAGTGCGCGACACATTCCAGGTGCCAGTGGTCACAGATATTCACACTGCCCAGGAAGCCGCTATGGCGGCTCAGTATGTGGATGTTCTGCAAATTCCAGCATTCCTTTGCCGTCAGACAGACTTGCTTGTGGCAGCCGCTCAAACAGGTAGAATGGTCAATATTAAGAAAGGACAGTTCCTCTCGCCAGAGGCTATGCAGTTTGCAGTGCAGAAAGTGCGTGATGCCGGCAATAATGATGTAGCAGTCACAGAGCGTGGCACAACATTTGGCTATCAAGACCTCATTGTGGACTTCCGCGGCATACCCACGATGCGTGCTTTCGCACCAGTGATTGTGGACGTGACCCATTCCCTTCAGCAGCCTAACCAGAGCGCAGGAGTGACAGGCGGCCGTCCCGACCAAATCGAGACTGTGGCACGCGCCGCTATCGCTACGGGCGCTGATGGCTTGTTTCTCGAAACTCACCACTCGCCTTCCGAGGCAAAGAGCGATGGAGCCAATATGCTGAGGCTCGACCTGCTTGAGGGACTACTCAGCCGACTCTCGGTACTGAAAAGTGCCGTTAATCAAATCGACAAAATTTAATTATAACAATTCAATATGATGAACATCAAGTATCTCATTCTTTCTGCCGCGTTCTTGTTTTGCGGAATGTGTGCCGTGGCACAAACTTCTGATGACGATGCTGCGCTGAAGCGCAAAATCAACGACGCTGTGATGAAGGTTTATGACCAGCAGCTTGAAAAGGAACCTGGTGACTATGCTACACGTTTCGCCCGTTCTTATCAGTACTATTACAATGGGCAAGACAAGGAAGCGCTTGCCGACATCACCCAGGCGATAACCGATTGTCCTGAAAACGATCGTGAAGTGCTTTACGACGCATTGCTGCTCCGTGCCAAAATTTATGACAAGAAAGGTGAATTAGATAACGAATTTGCCGATCTAAAGCGGGCTTTCTCTATTAATTCGTCGAATCCAAATGTGATCGACATGATTGCAAAATTGGCCTTGAAACGTGGCGACTATTCAACAGCTGAAACCAATTTCAACGCCATTCTTCGTATGTCGCCCCAAAACTATGACGCACTTTACGGATTGGCACGCGTGGCAGCTAAAACCAACGACTATGCCAAGGCGCAGGAGTATTGCGACCGTGCCGTGAAACTGTTCCCGGCAGAACCACAGGTGTATATCAACAGGGCTGACGTGTTCAGTATGCTCGGACAATACAAAGTGGCCGCACAAGACATTATATTGGCCATGAGTGTGGGCAATGATGAGAGTAAAGCCGTTTCGGCTCTTATTAATATGAGCGACACGCATTATGATGATGTGATGAATGCGCTGCAAAATTCCATAGAGAATGCACCATCGGTGGGCACTTTCTATTATTTGCGTTACTCTATAGCCATGCGCCATTTCCATTATGGACAGGCTCTTCGTGACCTGAAGCAGATTATCAATAAGAATTTTTACGACGACAACACGATTTACGCCGATGCAGCAAGATGCCAATTCGAATTAGGCCAGTTTGACCCAGCGTTGGCTAACATAGACAAGGCGCTGTCGAAAAATCCCGGCGACTTGGCCGCACTCGTTCTGAAAGCTCGCATTGTGGAGCACAAGGGTGGTGGAAAAAACTATGATGAGGCTCTTGGTGTGCTGGCGCGTGCTTCGCGCATTAACGCCACCGATCCCTCGTTGCTGCTCACACAGGCTCGCATCTATCTTGCCCAGCGTAAGCAGCCTGAGGCTTTGGAAGCACTCGACAAGCTCATTAAGGCCAACCCCACTAACAATGAGGCACTTTTGCTTCGTGGATGGCTCTATAAGTACCGTATGCGAAACGCTGAAGCTGCGCTTGCCGACTTTGGCATGATGCTTAAAAATGGAGCCGACATGACGAGTCTTAAAGGGTTTGCGCTTCACGAACTTGGACGCGACGACGAGGCTAAAAAATGGGCGCAGGACAATATTATGGCCACATCGCTCCCCGGAGGAGAGGCTTATGCCTTAGCATCGGCACTCTTGTCGGACATTGGCGACAATGACCAGGCTCTGAAATATCTTGAGAGTGCGTTAGCCAATGGCTATGGCAGCTTTTATGAGGTGAACGTCAGCGAAGAGCCTTATGTGAATTTGAAGCTCGTGCGCCGTCATCCCGATTTCAAGACGATGGTTGACCGCTATGCTCAAAACTTTACCGAGCATGAGTAATTCCTTATTCCGCTAAAGGCGATTAATCAAATAAGGCACTTCAGCCCTCCAAAAACTGGGGAAACTGGAGTGCCTATTTCTTTTTTTTAGTGCAAAAGTATCGCTTTTAAAGGGAAAAATGCGAAATAATTTGGGAGTTTCAGAAATAAGCCGTACCTTTGCACCGCATTTAAGCGATAGGGCGTTTAGCTCAGCTGGTTCAGAGCATCTGCCTTACAAGCAGAGGGTCGGCGGTTCGAATCCGTCAACGCCCACTCTTGCCGATTGTGAATTTTTATAATTTGCAATCGGTTTTTTGTTTCTCTTTGCATGGGATGACTGATGTCTTCCACAGACCATGAAGATTGCAGTATTCATACACAGCCATCACCGTCTCGTTGCAGTCGCAATAGATGGCTTCTGCTGGCTTTGAAGAATCAAGATGGATGATTTTTAGTCCGCAACACGACTCCACGGCCACAAAGCAAATGTGGTGGTCGGTGGTCATTGGGTGTGGCGTTGCGCCCACTTCAATTTTGAGTGAACCATCCTCTTGGCGTGACACTACAGGCACATGTTTTTCTGCAGCGCCGTCTGTAGTCATGGCATTGAGCCGCATCATAGGTTTTCCGCAACATACTGGCGTCACGCCAGAGTCTTCAATCACTGCAAACACATTGCCGCATACTGGGCATTTGTAGAACTTTGTTTCCATAACGGTTGAGATTTAATGGGTTAATAATTAAGAGATAATGTAGATAAACTACTGCCACAAATTTATTCATTTCATTTTCAAGACCCAAATTTTCGCACAAATTTTCGCATTATTTCACTTTTTTAAGCATTGACGGCGGTGTGCTAAGCGTTACGATGCTATGATAATCATGGAGAAAGTCTTTCTTCCTTTCTTTTGATATGCTTTCGGTTTTCATTACCTTTGTGACATGAAACGATTTGTTTGCTCTATAGTTTTGCTTTTGGCGTCGGCGTTGGCTGTTGTGGCGCAGGAGCATGAGTATATCCAAGTGGATTGGTATCCGCTTCTCACCGACAGTGTGGGGTGGAACATAACCAGTGGAGGCTTGGCTTTCGGTTTTGTAGATGGTATCTCTCAAGAGGCCGATGTAAAAATGGAGAGCTCGTTTGAGATTTCGTGGCTAAATGTGATTGGCGCAAAATACAACACGGGCCATGGCCAGCGTATTAGCGTGGGGCTGGGTATTGACTGGAAAAACTATAAACTGAAATCTACGCAACGTTTCGTTGTGAATGAGGCCGGGGTGAGCGTAAGCACATATCCTGATGCTGCCACTCATCGCAAGTCGCGCGTGAAGGTGTTTGCGCTTGAGCTGCCGATTCTTTTTCGGCAACGCATTTTCTCCCATTTCGACTTACTGGTGGGTGAAGTGACTAATTTCAACGTCCATGCCAGTGTGCTCACCACTTATGTGTGTGACAATAAGAAAGTGAGGCAGTGTGTAACAAAAGGCTTGCACCGGTCACCAGTCACCTTCGATTTGATAGCAGGGGTGAATTATCGGAAGATTGGGGCTTATGTGAGATACAGCCCATGCAGAGTGTTCAAAAAGGGGTATGGCCCCATGCTGCAAACGCTGTCTGTAGGGGTGGCTTTAGGATTGTAAGATTATAGACTTTTCATTTGCTAATTCGCTCTAATTCCCTTAACTTCGCATATTATTTAACAGAACAATCAAAAATTATATAATGAAGAACTTATTATTCCTTTCTTTGGCCATGGTGGCTTTGCTTTGTGCATGCGATGGTGGCAACAAATTTAAAGTGTCTGGTGAGGTGGAAGGTGCGTCCGACACCACTAACCTTTACCTTGAAGTGGCAAACAATGGCAATTGGTACATACTTGACTCCACCACCACCAGTGGCAATGGCTCATACAGTATTTCATATGAAGCTCCTGAATATCCCAACATATATCGCTTGCGCTGTGCCGACAAGTCGGTCTATTTCACCATCGACAGCATTGAGAGCATCACCATCGACAGTAAGCTGAAGACCTTTGATGTGGATTTCAATATCGACGGCACAGAGCACGCCCGTCAAATCAACAAGATAGAGAAAGATGCCATTTCCTATGCAAAGGAGGGCACTCCTGCTGCAAAGATTGAGGCTTGGAAAAAGCAGCTCACTAAGCAGATTCTTGCAGATGAATATGGATCTGGTATTGTGGCTTACTTTATTATCAACAAGTATATCAATGGTCATCCTCTATTTGACCCGATGAACGACCACGATATGAAAATTATCGGTGCTGTGGCCAATGCCTTTAATTCCTACCGTAAGGATGACCCTCGCACTCAATATTTGGTGAATATGACACTTGAAGCCCAAAAGCGCCGTCGTGCGGCTGCTGGCATAGCTGGAGGCTCTCGGGTAGAAGCTCAGGTGGTGAGCCTCTTCGATATCACCTTGCAAGACTCTAAGGGTGTTCAGCATTCGCTCGCGGCTGAAGCCAAGAAAGGACGTGTGATTCTGCTTAACTTCACTATGTATGACCAGTCGTTTTCGCCAGCCTTCAACAAAGTACTCAACGACCTATATACTCAATACAAAGGACGCGTCACCATATTTCAGGTGGGCTTAGACCAAAGCCTTGGTGAATGGCGCGATGCGGCTAAAAATATACCTTGGATTGCTGTCTACGACCCTGCTGGTGAAGCCTCAAAGAGTGTTCAGCAATATCAAGTTTCGAGCATTCCCACCACATTTGTTATTGACAAAAATGGTGAGATACAGGAGCGTGTTGACGATCCTCTTAAATTGAAGAGCGTGATACAAAAATACTTGTAAACACATAAATTTTAGCAGTAGCGATATGGCAGATGTCAGACAGTATTATTTCTTAGACCAAAGTAATCAGCAGCAAGGACCGTTCTCTGTTGAACAGTTGGCTGATAAGCAGATTGCACCCAGCACTCTCGTGTGGGCGGAAGGTTTGGATGAATGGCTTCCCGCTTGTCAAATTCCAGAGCTTAGCTCGCTGTTTGCAGGTAGGACCATGCCTCCGCAATTTCAGCAGGAGCCTCCAGTTTTTGATAACAACGCAAGCAATGGTGTGCCCCCTCAGTTTCCTTCTTCACCAACGCAATCACCATCACCTTATCCCCAAAAGAAGAACAATATGGGGGTGATTGTCGTAGTAGCGGTCATAGGATTGTTTGCCTTGGTAGGCTTAGGTCTTGCCATATATACGGGATTTTTACACAGAACGACAATACACCACTCCATTGCAATGAGCTCTAACGACACAATTGCCACAGTGCCAGCAGACACCGTCGCTTATGCAGATAGCGTAGGGAACACTGAAAGCGGTGATGACAAAGTGTCGCATCAAAACAAAGTGTCGCATCAAAATAATGTGCATCGTCTGGTAGGTTATATCGATAAGTATCCGATAGAAATGATTATCACAAATTTGGATAATGGTGAAATATCCGGTAGATATAACTATACAAGGCATCCAGGTTATGGCAGCATGCATTTAGAAGGCTACCGTGATGACAACGGACACATATACCTTGCAGAGTTCGCTCCAGCCAATGAAGGAGGATATGTTACTGGTGAGTTTGAGGGAGTGTGGCATGACAATTCTATTGGAGGAACGTTTACTCGTAGTAAGGACGGGAAGATAATGAGTTTCTCTGTTACAGAGTAGGTTGCATTATAATGACTGCCAGAAGTTGAGATAACGATTGGCCACTATGGCTGATGCATTGTGCTTTTCCACAAAGGCACGGCTGTCGGCGCTTAGCTTGGGCAGTATCGACTTGTGCGTGATAATCCAGCGTAGCTTTTCTTCGATGTCGCCCTCAGGAACAGGGCGTACATTAATGATAGGGTGGTTGGTGCTTTCCCTTATTAATTGATAATATTCAGGCTCTGCGCCCGACACCGCCACTAAGCCTTGTGCCATGGCGAGCAGGGCATTTGTGGCAGGCGTGTAGGAATAGAGCTGGTCGAGTAGCACATGGCTGTTGTGCATTCGACGCACATACTCGTGATAGGGCAAATTTTCCACTCGCTCGATTTCACAAAAGTCGGGCATTTGCTGGTGTACTTTCTTAAGTGCCGCTAAAAGTCTGTCGGTGCCTTTTAGCACAGTGCGGTCGCGCTGGATTCCTATGAAAAACCTTACTTTTTCAGGCTCACTCTCTATAAAATGAGGCTTGAGTTTATCCACATCAATTGGTATGCCGGCGTGAATCACCTTTTTGCCCATTATTGGCTCGTAGGCCGCATAGTATTCCCATAGGCAAGCCACCACACCGTCGATGCGTTGTAGCACATAGTCGCTGTGCTGCTTCATGAAGTTGGCCTTCCAATTGTCTTGTAGCTGATTTTTGTACTCTTTCGACTCCACAAATGGCGATGGCTTGGCGCCAATCATGTAGTCGCTGTATCTGTAAGTGTGTCCATCGTGGCAAGCCTTGTAGTACACATAGTCTGTTCCGAGAGCCGACAGCACAACCTTTCCGTTATGCTTTTTCAGATAGTCGAATATGCGTCTTACACGCCATGGCTTAAGTTGAAGAAAAATGGGGCTTGCCAGCTCCACAATGTCGAACCCTCGCATCTTGTGCAGATTGGCCAATATTTTTGCCACATATTCTATGGCGCCTAATTTGCCAGGCTTGCGATGCAAATCAATATCGCGCCCTGTGTTCATCCACCCAGAGCCGTCAGAGGCCACCACTGCGTAATGTCCCATTTCGCGGAGCTTAGTGGCCAAACAGTTGTGCATGTTGCTTGCGTCGCCTGCAAATAGAATTTTCATTACATCAAAGGTAGTTAAATTTTTGGTGCTATGCAATTATAGGGCGTATTACATGTGTATGACTATGTGAATGTGTGAAAAGGGGAGTGCAAGAATGTTGCTTTACTCGAAAAGAAACACTAACTTTGCCAAGTTTTTATAAATTATAAATAGTATTCAGCAAAAATGAGAGTTGCAATAGTTGGCGCCAGTGGCGCAGTGGGGCAGGAATTTATGAAGGTGCTCGATGAGCAGAACTTCCCTGTTGATGAACTTGTGCTGTTTGGATCCGAACGTAGCGCAGGCAGAATTTTCACGTTCAGAGGCAAGGACCATGTGGTGCAGATGCTACAGCATAATGATGATTTTAAGGATATTGACATAGCGTTTGTGTCGGCAGGCGCTGGCACTGCGAAGGAATTTGCACCCACTATCACCAAGTATGGCACTATTATGATTGACAATTCCAGCGCTTTTCGCATGGACGATGATGTGCCATTGGTGGTGCCAGAGGTGAATGCCGACGACGCTCTTTGCACGCCTCGTCATATTATAGCCAATCCAAATTGCACCACTATTCTTATGGTGGTGGCACTCAAGCCTCTCGACAACATTTCCCATATCAAGAATGTGCAAGTAGCCACTTACCAGGCTGCCAGCGGAGCAGGTCTGGAGGCTATGGATGAATTAGCTTTGCAGTATTCAGAAATCGCCACCAACAAGGATTCTGTGACGGTGCGGCATTTTCAGCATCAGTTGGCTTACAATGTGATTCCTCATATTGATATGTTTATGGATAATGGCTACACTCGTGAGGAAACAAAAATGTATAACGAAACGCGCAAAATTATGCACTCCGACATTCGTGTGAGTGCCACTTGTGTGCGTGTGCCAGTTATTCGTGCGCACAGCGAGGCTGTATGGATCGAAACAGAAAGGCCAATATCTCCGAGTGAGGCTCGCCGTGTGCTCATGGGGGCGCCAGGTATTGTGGTTGTGGACAATCCTTCTTGCAATGAGTATCCCATGCCGCTGTTTGTGAACCGTCAAGATCCCGTGTATGTGGGTCGTATTCGTGAGGATTATAGTAGCGACAATGGTCTTACATTCTGGGTGGTGGGCGACCAAATTAAGAAAGGTGCAGCGCTCAATGCTGTTCAAATCGGCCAGTATCTTTATCAGAAAGGCGTGTTCAATAAATAACTCCTATCCTCTATAAACTTTCTTTTTTCGGAAAATTACGAAATAAAAGCGGCACCCTTAACAGAGGGTGCCGCTTTTATTGATAATAAGGCTGCTTAATGTTGTTTTGTTTTGACGCGTTTAGAATGTAGAGTTGCCGTTATGGTCGATATATCCCCATTTACCGTTTTTTCTTACGGCGGCCACGCCTTCACTGAACCGGTAGCTGCTGCTAATCATATCGCCAGACACACATGATTGGGTGTAGTCGTATTCACAAGGAATCACCTGTGTGCCATCAGGCTTAATAAATCCGAATTTCTTATTGCTGGAGTTTAATGCCACTCCTTCATACACTGGGCCTTCCACCTTGAATGGCGGGCGCACCATCATCTTGTCCATCAGCCGATACACGGTCACCGTCTCTGTGCCCACATAGTCTTCCATACCCGACAGTGTGTAGCCTTCGTGGAAGTCTGTGATAAACTTTGGCATTGCTATTTCATCGGTGTAGTAGCGCGAAGGGATGGTTTGTGTGCCAGTGGTGTCGATAAATCCATATTGCTGCTCATCGGCAGTGACCCATGCCATACCCTCGTGGAAATCGCCCGCTTTCAGCCCCTCTTTGCACGAGAAGAGCAAATCGCCCTTAGTGTTGATGTAGCTATACACGTAAGGGAATTGCGCATCGGCATCGTTCTCGTTGTAAACAGCCACAGCCGCCTTTCCTTCGCTAAAGGGATTAGCCGCATCGTATTTGCAAGGCACCACTTCCTGGCCCTGCTTGTTGATGTAGCCATATTTGGCATTGCCTTCCTCGTCTGTTTTCACCACGCATGCCAGCCCGTCCTTAAACGCGTAGTTGAGCATGCCGGCGTCGGCAATGTAGTATTTTGTGCCATCGAGAGCCTTGTTGCCTTGTTTGTCAATGAACCCGTGATACTCATCATTGGATACCCATGCCAGCCCTTCACTGAAGTCGGTGGCCTCATCGTAGATGTAGTCCACTACGAGTTTGCCGTCCTTGTTCATATAGCCCCATTTGAGCACTCGGTCGTAGCTCTGCTTGGCTCCGGAGGTTTCTTTTGCCACAGCCACCATACCTTCGCTGAAATTGCGCACATAGCCGTTATCGCGGTAAAATCCGTAATCCTCGCGGTCGATGCACACATCATACTGCTTGGGGATGCTGCATGCTATCACTTCCTTGCCTTTGCTATCGATGTATCCCCATTTGCCGTCTTTCATCACAGCAGCCATTCCATCGCTGAAGGTCTGCACCACATCGTATCGCTTTACCGCATCGCAGAAATCAGGTGTCAGCTCCACTTTTTGAGCATTCGCCCCCATAAAGCTTGCCACGGCCATTGAGATGCACAGGGTGTTAGTGAATTTTTTATTCTTCATTTTAGTAGTTGTCTTCTGTTTCATTTGTTTTGACTTCACAAAATCAGGTTAGTTTAATTAATGTGGAGCCTATTATTTGATGTGAGTGCCTTCTTTCAGGTCGCCGAGGTTTCCTGCATGGGTGATGACCACTTCTCTCACCCCTTTTTGAAGGGTGGAGAACGCATTGTCGAGTTTAGGAATCATACCGTCGGTGATGACGCCTTGCTCCTTAAGAGCTTCGTAGTCCTGGTGATTGAGCGATGGTATCACGCTGTCGTCGTCGGTGGCATCTCTCAACACTCCTTTTTTCTCGAAGCAGAACACCAGCGTCACATCATAGAACGGCGCAAGTCCTTTTGCGGTCTCGGCCGCTATAGTGTCGGCGTTGGTGTTAAGGATATGCCCTTTGCCATCATGGGTGAGAGGCGCCAGCACTGGCACCACGTTGCTTTCAATGAGCGATGACAGGGCTTTCCCGTCCACTTTTTTTACATCACCCACCCACCCGTAGTCCACGGTGGTGACAGGGCGCTTGTCGCTAAGAATCACATTCATGTCGGCTCCGCACAGTCCGATGGCGTTTGTGCCTTTGCTTTGCAAAAGGCACACCACACGCTTGTTCACCAGCCCGGCGTACACCATCGTTACCACGTCTATCATTTTGTCGTCGGTGACGCGCCGGCCATCCACCATGGTGGTGGCAATACCCAAGGCAGAGGCCGTCTTGGTGGCCATAACGCCACCGCCATGCACGAGCACTTTCCGCCCTGAGAGCTTTGAAAGGTCGGTGATAAGCTGATTGAGTGCTTCGGGGTTTTCTACAACTTTCCCCCCCACTTTCACTAAAAGTAGTTTTTCCTTTGCCATATTATTGTTATGTGTAGGTGTCAATATCTGTGCAAGCCTCTATTGCCTGCTGTTATTATTCTGCGCCAAACTCCATCAAGTAGGCTTTGATGAATTCGTCAATGTCGCCGTCCATCACGCCATTCACATTGCTTGTCTGGTGATTTGTGCGATGGTCTTTGACACGGCGGTCGTCGAACACGTAGCTGCGGATTTGGCTGCCCCACTCAATCTTTTTCTTGGAGTCCTCTATTTTGCGTTGCTCTTCCTGCCTGTGCTGCAATTCTTTGTTGTAAAGAATTGATTTCAGGTTACGGAGAGCGTTTTCGCGGTTTTTAGGCTGGTCGCGCGTTTCGGTGTTCTCCACCAGAATTTCCTCCTCCTCTCCGGTATAGGGGTCTTTATACTGGTAGCGTGCACGCACGCCCGACTCCACCTTGTTCACATTCTGTCCGCCTGCACCGCCACTCCGGAAAGTGTCCCAAGTGAGGCGAGCGGGATCAATTTCTATCTCGATAGAGTCGTCGATAAGTGGTGTCACAAACACGGAGGCAAACGATGTCATTCTCTTGCCTTGTGCATTGTATGGCGACACACGCACCAGGCGGTGAACGCCGTTCTCACTCTTTAGGTAACCATAGGCGAAAGCTCCTTCCACACTGATGGTGACCGACTTGATGCCTGCTTCATCGCCATCGATAATGTGTTCGATAGAGGTCTTGTAGCCATGTCGCTCGCACCATCTCAGATACATTCGCATCAGCATTGAGGCCCAGTCCTGACTTTCTGTGCCGCCTGCGCCAGAGTTGATTTTCAGAATGGCATCCATCTTGTCCTCCTCGCCACGCAGCATGTTGCGCAACTCGAGTTTCTCAATTTTGTCCTTGGCGTCGGTGTAGAGCTTGTCAAGCTCCTCTTCGGAGATGACGCCTTCCTTCACGAAGTCGAACCCTACTTCCACTTCACCAACGGCTTGCTCCACTTCCTTGCAGCTGTCAATCCAAAAGCGTAGCATCTTTATCTTTTTCATTTGCGCTTCAGCGGCCTTTTGGTTGAGCCAGAAGTCGGGCACATGGGTGCGTAACTCTTCTTCTTCTACTTGTATTTTTTTACTGTCGATGTCAAAGATACCTCCTCAACGCATCCGAGCGTTCTTGTATCTCTTTTAATTGGTCTTGTGTAATCATCTGAGCTCAATGATTTCAGTTGTTAATATAATTTGTTAGTTATCTCAAAATGAACAGTTGCATGAGGTGTGATGTTTGTATGATTACTATCTCTCTTGCAACCGAATATAGTGTTGCTGGCGCTTCGTTATTTCATTTCAGCGGCAGCGTAAACTGCATTTATTAGCTTAGCATAGCGCTTGTTGATTACCGAGCGGCGTATTTTCAGTGTGTTGGTCAGCTCTCCGGTCTCCATGGTGAACGGGCGTGGCATCAGAATGAACCGCTTAATCTGTTCGTAGCTGGCAAGGTCTTTTTGCCACTCGTCGATGCGCTGCTGCATCATTTTCCTAATTTCTTTGTTGTTCACCAGGTCGGCGGTGTCGGAAAAGGCAATTTTCTTTTTCTTTGCATAGGCTTTCAGTGCGTCGATTGAGGGTACAATGAGCGCCGAGACAAATTTTCTGCCGTCTCCTATTACCACGGCCTGCTCGATGAATAGGTCCTGACCGAGGCGAGTTTCGAGCACTTGTGGAGCAATGTATTTACCATTGCTGGTCTTGAAAAGGTCCTTTAGGCGCTCTGTGATGATAAGCGCTCCGTCGTCATTAATGGCGCCGCAATCGCCCGTGTGGAACCATCCTTCGCTGTCGATGGCTTTCGCTGTTTCTTCTGGCTTGTTGTAGTAGCCCTGCATCACGGTGGGCCCTTTCACTAAAATTTCGTTATCCTCTCCAATTTTCACCTTTACGCCTGGAATTGGCATGCCTATGGTGCCCAACTCCCAGTTAGTGTCGGGGAAGAATGATACTGATGCGGTGGTCTCGCTGAGGCCGTAACCTATTACAATCGGAAAGCCTATGGCGCGGAGGAATTCTGTGATGTTGTCGGAAAGCATAGCTCCGGCCACAGGAAACAAGTGTGGGTTTTCGATGCCAATGGCGGCACGCAGACGGCTGAACACTTTTTTGTTGAAGTATCTGTATTGCTTTTCCAGTAGCGCAGGGACTTTTTTCCCAGTTCGCACATATTTCATTTCGCGCTTCTTTGCCACAGCCATTGCTCGGTTGAAGAGCATTCTTACTATGGGTGAAGCGTTGGATATGTTGTCGGTAATGGCGGTATACACCTTTTCCCAGAAGCGAGGCACGCTGCACATGCACGTGGGCTGAATCTCTTTTACAGCTTTTTGAATCTCCTTTGGATTATAGTTGAGCACCACTCTTATGCCGTTAGTCAGGCACACCATGCTCCATCCCAATTCGAAAATATGGCTCAGCGGCAGAAAACTCAACGACAGGTCGGTGTTTTCGTTGAGGCTTGGAATGCGCATGTTGTGGGCCAGCATGGCTGCGTTGAAATTACTGTGGGTCAGCATCACGCCCTTTGGCGTGCCTGTGGTGCCAGAAGTGTAAATGAGGCAAATCAAGTCGGATGGAAGTGCGCTCTCCTTGCGCTTGTCCACTTGTGCCATATCCATATCGCTGCCCCAGTCAAGGAATTCCTCCCATGTCATGCTGGAGTCGTCGTCTTCCTTTTTCTGGATTAGAGGGTTGAGCGTGACAATAAATTTCAGCGAAGGGCAATCGGCTTTGATTTCCATTGCGATGTCGTATTGGCGCTGGTCGCCCACGAAAAGCACGATGGCTTGGGCATCGCCTATGATGTAGGAGGCTTCGCTGCTGCTGCTTGTGGCGTAGATTGGCACCACGGCCCCACGGCAGTAGTATGCTGCAAAGTGTGTATTGAGGATCTCAGGGCAGTTCTGAGAGAAGATGGCCACTTTGCCACCGGCGTCTAACCCTGCTTTATATAGCGATTTTGCTTCTCGTTCAATGTTGGCTTTGAATTGATTCCATGAAATGGAGGTCCATTGGTTGGTTTTGTAGTCACGGAATCGGAGAGCCTCTCGGTCGCCGAATCTTTTCGCTTGCTTACTGATAAGCTCAACTAATTCGTTTACCATCTTTTGTATTTTTTTATTGATTAGCGGTGCAAAATTACTCAAAATCCCTTGAATAAAAATCAAGTCGATGTCCATATTAACATCAATTCCAAAAATGCCGAAAAAAAAACCAATAATTAACGTTTTGTGCTTATCTCTTTTTCTTTGCGCCTTGCTACGGGCCGATGAGGAGCGACTATCACATTTTTAGGTTTCTTTTGTCTCTCACAGTTGTGTGATGGTGAAAAGTTGGCTACAATAGCGTTTTCGCATGCCTTCAGAATTTTAATGTGCTGATTATTGGTGGCTTCAGCGCGCGTGGTTTCATGCACCAGATAGTAGGCAGAGCGCTTATTCTTACATTGTTGGTAAAAAGTGCGGGGATTTTATTTAAAAAATGAGAAAAATGGACTAATTTTGCAAATGATATGTATTGAGCCTATAAAGGTGCTGATATTTAGACATTGAAAAGAAAGGTGATATGTATGTCCCGGTGGAAGTTTGCCTAAATGGCTTACATAGATACTACTTTTTTTTAATGAAATTGAATTATTTAATACCAAGATTGTCAATTTATGCACATAAGCGTAGGAAGATTGGCATGGTCATTCATAGTGATGACAACCAACAGTGAAATAAAGTAGAAGCGGATTTATGAAGCTGGATAGCACGAATTCACTTTCTGCTGCCAACGAAGCTAAGTGCTTGCTTACATTATTAGATGTATGCATTGCAAGTGGAGGAGGCAAATCTTTTTCTGAGCCAGATAAGTGTTCTGGCCCAGAAGTAATGTTTTGCTTGAACGTGAAAAGCACGAGTTTTGCTCACAGTGAAATCTGCATCTCGGAGCATGGTACAGAACTCTCTCATTGGCGCAATGACTTCATGCATCGCAGCAAAGTGGAATCTTGTAAAAACCAGCTTTTAAACTATCACCATAATCCCGTTATTCATACAAGCGTATAAAAATCGTTCCATAATTTGAGCCCTTTTCTGTGAAAAGTGGTTTGGATATTTACGACTTTTTGCTCTGAATCGTTTTTAAAGGTAAATACTATACCAA
Organism: Porphyromonadaceae bacterium UBA7572; assembly: GCA_002476625.1. Lineage (GTDB taxonomy): Bacteria > Bacteroidota > Bacteroidia > Bacteroidales > Muribaculaceae > Sodaliphilus. The sequence continues at coordinate 140,670 of DLLC01000034.1, forward strand.
CAGTTTTTATAAGCAAATGAGCGTGGTCATACACAAGATGACTATCAGCGGCGAAATAAAATAAATTTAGGTAGAAGCGGATTTATGAAGCTGGATAGCACGAATTCTCTTTCTGCTGCCAACAATGCAAAGTGCCATCATTTATTACATGAGGGCGTGGCTATTGAAAGTGGCAAGCACTTTTCTGGACTAGGCAAGCCATCTGGGCCAGAGGTGGAGTGCTGTCTGAACGAGAAAAACACGAACGACTCTCATTGCGAAAGTAATAGGCCTTTTGTTCATGATAAACAGAAGCATCAAGTGAAAGGGGAACCTGTCCCTTGGTGCTACATTTTCGTGCACCACCGCAAAGTGAATTCGTTTGAAAATCAGTTGATAAACGACGACCGTGAATTTTTTATCCATACAAGTGTAAAATATGTGCAAAAAAAGGGTAAAGCTAACGGTTGCAAAAAAGTGGCTTTCCCCACGGTCAGTGGACTGGTGTTCATCAAGGGACATCCTTATGATGTGCAGCGCTACCTTGATATCCATTTACCTAACTATCATCTTTGCCGTAACTGTAGTACAGGGAGAGCTGCAGAAATCCCCAATAGCCAGATGCAGGCTTTTATGTGTGTGGCGAAGACTGACCCTGAGCGCATCCGTTTTCTTCTTCACCCTTTTGTGTATTACTCCAAGAACCGTACCCTGCTTCGCATCACCACTGGTGACCTCGCGGGCATGGAGGGCTACGTTATTCGCATAGCCAGCGACCGCAAATTAGTAATGGAAGTGGGTGGCATGTGTGTGGCGATAGGCGGAATTCATTACGAGCGATTTGAGGAAGTGGGGAAAAATCAGGCCAGTAGGAAAGAACGCAAGATTTTCTACAAGCGCAACCTCCATGAGCGTGAGGCATTTATTGACCGTTATTTTCATCGAGTGAGCACGGTGGAAGAGGCTCGCGAACAGGCAGAAAGCATAGAGCTTTTACTCAATCAATCGCAGACCGACTTGAGCAGCGATAGGATTAGCGCAAAAGAGGCGCTTGATGTGCTTTACTTCATCATAGAGGAGAATGGTTACTACTATGGCCCATTTCTTCTTCAGCTCAGCTCGGTTCTGAAACCAGTGATTGACGCTGGCTGTAAAGTGGCGCAGGCTATGGCGAGAATTATCGATGGTGAGCAGCTCTGTGAAGATGCTCGCCAGCGCCATCAAACCGACTTAGACGAGCTTAGATCCAAGTACGGCTATCTGTTTGAATGAGGCAATCATTTTTTACGAAACTAAATATTAAAGGACAAAATAATATGCGTGACTTTAAAGACATTAAGGTGGCGGTGGCTGGCACGGGCTATGTGGGCCTGAGCATAGCCACGCTGCTCTCGCAGCATCACCATGTGGCGGCTGTGGACGTGATACCGGAAAAGGTGGAGAAGCTCAACAAGCGGATTTCGCCGATTCAGGACGAGTATATCGAAAAATACCTGGCTGAGAAGCCGCTCCTCCTCGAGGCCACTCTCGACGGCCGCACGGCCTACGCCGATGCCGACTTCGTGGTGATAGCCGCCCCCACCAACTACGACCCGGTGAAGAACTACTTCGACACGAGCCACGTGGAGGAGGTGATCGACCTCGTGCTGGAGGTGAACCCCGACGCCGTGATGGTGATCAAGAGCACCATACCGGTGGGCTACACCCGCAACCTCTACCTGAAGTATGCGCAAAAAGGCGTGAAGAAGTTTAACCTCCTTTTCTCGCCAGAGTTCCTTCGCGAGAGCAAGGCGCTCTACGACAACCTCTATCCCAGCCGCATCATCGTGGGCTACCCCAAGATGATCGACCTGCCCGACCACGAGCAGGAGAACAAGGCGATAGCCTCGGTGACCGATGTGGAGAAGCTGAAGGAGGCCGCCAAGACCTTCGCCGCGCTTCTGCAGGAAGGGGCAATCAAGGAAAACATCGCCACCCTCTTCATGGGCATGAAGGAGGCAGAGGCGGTGAAGCTCTTCGCCAACACCTACCTCGCCCTGCG
>DLLC01000037.1:0-2760 GCA_002476625.1 Porphyromonadaceae bacterium UBA7572
TCACCGACCCTGACGGAAAAGAGTACGGAGACACTTTAGCTACTCAAAATGCCGCAGCAATAGACTTTGGCAAATGCTATAATGGACAATCCATTATTGAAAACGCAGAATATGTAACAAATATATATGAGATACCGACCGATGACGGTCAGTCGACATATTCTTACACAAAACCTCAAAAAGGTACAAACGATAAAGGTACGTCTCCTCAGCAGCCTCCTAACGGAGAAACTGTTACTGCAAGGGCACATACCCATGGTGCATATATAGCTTCTTATAAGAATAATGAATTTTCTGGTGAGACAAATAGCGCTGAAGGAAACAAACATTCTTCAGAAGGGGGACCTTTTTCTTTATAACTACAATGATGTGGATGGATATGTTGCGACGCCTAATGGATCGATGAGATGGTACAATTTGCAGACTGGAGAAGTTCAAACAATCAGTACACAGATGGCAAGTGATAAAAAAGACCCTTCAAGGCTCAATACAGTGTCTCCCTTGATTTCTACATTGACAAGACTTTCAAATATCAAAAAATAATAAAAATCTTAAAATTAACAAATAGTTATGCAGGTTAAAATTGTAGTTGTAGCTATATTAATAGCGTTATTTTCTCCAATATTTACAGTTTATAGCAAGAAAAATGCTTCCAACGAATTATCTGTTGAAGGTAAAAAGGTGGTAGAAATTCCTGAATCTATTGGATATTACTATCCTTTTGATGGAATAGACTTGAATAATTTTGATTTGGTGCCAGACCTCAACGTCGCCATTGACGTAGCGTTACCTATACTTGAAACCATATACAAAAAATCTTTCGAGAAGAATATGCCCTTCAAAGGATACCTGAAAAATGATTCCATTTGGGTTACATATGGATCCACGCCACTTGTTGAGGGCGGTTTCCCCTATATCGAAATCAATAAGCACACAGGACAGGTAATGAAAATAATCCACACAAAATAAGTATGCATATTAATACATAAGGTATCACAATCACAGAGAGGCCTAATTATAAAAAAACGATTTTTAATCGTGCGATAGAGCTAAATAGCATGAGCAACTATTTAGCAACATTCCTTTTCTCATAAAGATAGATATAGAATGATCGCTGTTTTTACTGCGTAGCCTGGTGATGGGGTCATATATTGGTGTAGAGGTCGTTGAAGATGGCGCGCAAGCGTGGGTGGTCGGCGATAATGGCGCGCAAAGTGGCAAGGCGCGCAGCATTGTCGCTTTCTGGGATCCACAACTGTAAATATCCACCTTCGGCATATTTTTCATTCAGGTGCTCCAGCAGCCTGCGCCACTGACCTTCCTTGTCGAGCCCCGGGAAATGGCTTCTGGTGTACTGCATTGTGCGCTTGATGACCGTTTCGGGCACAATCTGCCTGTCGGCCTCTGCCACAAGGCGGCCATAAATAGTGCGAGGCGCATGCGTGCTCGATGCCCGATGATCTTCCGCGGCATCAGCCATCACCTCTATTTCTTCCTCCGTGAACCACCTGCGCAGCCTTTCATCGGCACGCATAAAAATGGCACTATCGGTATGGTGATGCTCACGGCCCTTTTGCAGCCCCACATCATGGTAGGCTGCAGCCACAAGGAGCATTGTCTCGTCCACATCAGGATAGTGTTGCGACAATCGATGGCTTGTCTGCATCACCGCATGGGCGTGGTCGCGCTGATGGCCAGCGTCAAAACTGTCGTAAAGCGGAACTATTTCCGCCTCAAGGAATGCTGCTATTTCTTGATGATTTGCTCTCTTCATTTCTTCTGTACTTTTAAATAATCAACAATGCCCTTTGCGGTGCAGGCGGTGCAGTCTTTTTCGGTGAGAATACGCTTCATGCGGTCATAGCCTTCAATCATCTGCCGGCGCTCAGCTGAATCGGTCAGCAAAGCCGACAGATGGGCATCCACCGCATCCACCGAGCAGTAATGCAAGAGAAGTTCGGGTATGACGGGAGCATCTGTCACAAGATTTGGCAGGGTCACATACTTGCCTTTGAGCAGACGGCGGTAGAATTTATACAACCATTTGCTGCCATTCATCCTGTAGCAGGCGATTTGCGGTGCGCCTAACAGTGCAGTTTCAAGTGTGGCGGTGCCACTGGTCACAAGCGCCACTCGCGCATGATGCACCAGCTCAAACGACTTGCCGTGAAGCACGGGCACCGACACGCCCAGAGGGTCGAGCACTTCGTCATACAGTCGCTGGTCGATGCTTGGCGCTCCAGCTATCACCAGTTGATAATCGGTGTGGCGCAAAGCGGCCTCCACCATGGTGGGCAAGTTGTCGCGAATTTCTTTGCGCCTGGAGCCCGGCACTATGGCAATGATGGGCTTCTCGTCGTCCAGCCCATTGTCGGCCACAAAAGTGTGAAAGTGGGTAAAGTGCTCCGATGCCTCACGAATTTCCTTCACCGTGGGATTGCCCACATATTCCACCTCATAATGATGCTTGCGGTAGAATGCTGTTTCAAAAGGAAGTATCGAGAATAGGCGGCTGATATAACGCTTGATTTCTTTCACGCGATACTCTTTCCATACCCACACTTTAGGTGATATGAAATAGAAGCATGGAATGCCTTGGGAATAGGCAAACTTAGCCACCTTCAAATTAAACGACGGATAATCGATGAGGATAACAGCATCAGGCCTATGCTGTGTAATGGCTTCTTTTGCGGTGCTCAAGAAACCAAGAATAGTTGGCAAATGCTTTATTACCTCAATGAAACCCATATATGCCATATC
>DLLC01000037.1:2810-14335 GCA_002476625.1 Porphyromonadaceae bacterium UBA7572
GGATTCACCCCTGAAGCAGCAGCCATCATATCGCCACCGAAAAACATAAACTGGGCGCCTTCGTCTTCTCTTTTCAGTGCCTCGATCAAACTTGCCCCATGAATATCGCCACTGGCCTCACCAGCTATGATAAAATATTTCGACATAAAAAAATTGATTCTGTGATAATTTACTTGTTTTTACGACGGCGATACACGCCATACACTGTCAGTCCTAACACAAAGCCAAACGCCAATCCTGCAGCCCACCAAACGCTGTCTGACATCCGCTCGGCATCCTGATCGGAATGTTGGCTATCTTTTTCCTCTTGCCATTCGTCCACGATGGCATTGGTGGGCTCTTTCTCCTTATAAGTTACCTCTACAAGATTCACGGCATTACCGCCAAATCCTTTACGGCCTTGTGAGGTGACCACCACAAAACGCCCATCGGCGGAGATGTCAAGCCCCACAGGATAGGAATCGATATTTAGCGCAGCCACTTGCCTCATGGTGCGAGTGTCCACCACACAAAGCTGGCTGGCGTTGTTGCAGGCGGCAAAAGCGAAACGGCCACTTGGCGAGAGCGAGATGGTGCGTGCTCCAGCACCCACCTTACAGCCTTCCCAGCCATCAAGAGGGGCGGTCTTGTCCTTCATTGCCTTAATCGCCCCCAGCACTTTTGCGAGAGGCACACGCTGCACAATGCCTGCCGCGTTAAGGCTCGCATACAGATAATCGTCCTTCACCACAAGGTGGCGAGCGTTATACACCCCTGTAAGCCGGCCCACATACGCCATTTTCAGCATATCAATCACAGCTATACCGCCTCCACCGCCCATGCAGGCTATAAGCATGTAATGGTCGTCGGGCGTGAACACCGTGCCACGCAAAAGGTAGCCGCTGTTCACATCGCGGTCCACCTTTTTGGTCATACTCAAATTAAGCTGGATCTGATAGTCCACCACTATGCACTTCACATAGTGCCATTTGTCGGGAATGGGACTTGATATGTCGAGTATGCCCACAGTGTTGTTGCCCCAGTGCGTCACAGCCAGATATTTTCCATTGTGAGTGGTGGCCACCATTTTGGGAAGCGGCCCCGTCTCAAACACCTTGATAATGGAATCTGTGCGGGTGTCGATAACTGAAATGGCTGAAGGGTCTTGAGCGTTAAGGTCGAAACTGCGCCGATAGTAGGGTATCCACAGGTAGCGGCCTCGATGCGAGAATGTGCTCTCCACCGGACGTCCCCAGAACGTGTTAAGATTTTTCTTATAGTGCGTGAATGGGAAAAAACCACTCGGCTTTGCCCACAAATAAGCGTTGGCAGCGGTGAAGTGATGATTGATTACCGATAGCTTTTTATTGGTCTGCGCATCATACACCATCGTGCGGCATCCCTCAAGCGAGTTGATGTAATATTTTTTTCCATTCGGATGAAAGTGCACCGATTTAGGCGACCACACATCGGTATCGCGCATTTCTGGACGTATGCCCGAATAGTTCAGTTTCTGCCCCACCACCTTTAGTCTGACTGAGCCATCGGCCGATCGGGCCACATCGCCCACTTTTGAGTGATGCACCGGTGGCACTTTCTCGCTGAGCTGACCATTGGCACAGACCGAGATGCAAACTAATATTAGAAGAATTAATAAGTTATGGCTTCGCATAATTCAATCAGTTTTTTCTATTTTTAAGCCAGTGGTAAAGTTCGCCCACTATCAATATGGGGAATGTGTAAAGCAAGCACTGCAGAATGGTGGTAAGCGGCAGAGGCGCCACCTGAAACATTATTCCGCCAAATTCCACAATCAAGAACTGCCCCACAAGAATCACCAAAGCCACCATAAAGAACAGGCGGCTTTCCTTAAACTTGTGGAATGCACTATGACCGCTGCTAAAAGATTTGGCATTAAACAGATTCCAGAACTGCATAAACACAAATATGGTGAACAATTTCGTGCGTTCCGCAAGGTCGATTTCATTTTGAAAGATACTTTCAGCGTCGCCTTGTATCAAATAATACCAAAACAGGCACACCATCACCACGGCAAAAGACACACCCAGACCAAGTATAAACTTACCCATACTGCGTGTGATAATATTTGCATTGCCACCACGAGGCTTATCGCGCATCACCTCCTCGCTTGGTGGGAGTGAAGCGAGTGCTAAAGCGGCAAATGTGTCCATAATCAAGTTCACCCACAGCATCTGTGTGACGGTGAGCGCAGGCTGCTTCTCACTGATAAACGAGGCTATGCCCACAAAAAGGCATGCCGCCACATTCACGGTGAGCTGGAAGATGATAAACCGCTGAATGTTTTTATAGAGCGAGCGGCCCCACATCACTGCTTTGGCTATGCTGCTGAACGAATTGTCAATGATGGTAATGTCGCTCGCCTCCTTTGCCACCGCCGTGCCATCGCCCATCGAGAGGCCCACTTGCGCGGCATTCAGCGCAGGGGCGTCGTTGGTGCCGTCGCCGGTCACTGCCACCACCTCATTATCTTCTTGAAGCAGTTTCACAAGTCGGGCTTTGTCGGCAGGACGCGCACGCGACATAATTTTAATCTCCTTTGCGCGACGTGAGGCCTCGTCGTCGGGCAATGTGGCAAACTCCTCGCCGAGAATAAGGTGCGACTCATCCTCACCTTCATGCCACAGGCCCACCTGGCGCCCAATCTCTTTTGCCGTGCCAGGGGTATCGCCAGTCACAATCTTCACTTTGATACCAGCGTTAAGACATTCCTTAATGGCAGCAGGCACATCATCACGCACAGGGTCGCTGATAGCCACAATGCCCATAAACGTGAGACCATCGAGCTGGGCACTGTCCTCCGTCACAGGGCACGGCTCATCGTCGGAGAGAATACGATAGGCAAAACCCAGGGTGCGCATCGCCTTGTTCTGGTAATGATGAAGCTCGGTGAAAATATCGTGGAAATCCACTCCTCCAGCCACCTCTTTACAGAAGTTCTTTAGAATTTCGCTGGCGCCTTTCACGAGCAGAAGTCGTCTGCCACCTAAAGCAGCACAGGATATCACAGTGGCCATGTATTTGTTTTCTGTCGAAAACGGCAGTTGAGCCAGCACCGGGCTGGCTTCTCTCATTGCGGCATAGTCCACGCCATTGTCATGGAGCCACAAAAGCAAAGCGCCTTCAGTGGGGTTGCCTATCGGCTGTATATTGTCTGGGTGGCTACAATCAAGATAGGCTGTGGAATTGCAAGCCAAAGCATAACGCACAATCTGGCTCTGCTCGGACGCGCTGATCGTGTGGCCGTCTGTAAGTCCATAGAAGTGTGGCCGATACACTCTCATCTGGTTCTGAGTGAGAGTGCCAGTCTTGTCGGTGCAAATCACAGTGGTGGCGCCCATCGTTTCGCAAGCGTGCATCTTCCGCACTAAATTCTTGCTTTGAAGCATACGGTGCATACTCAATGCCAACGACAGCGTCACGCTCATCGGCAGCCCTTCAGGCACGCTCACCACAATCAGCGTTACGGCAAGCATCACCGTTTCGGTCAGGTATTCAATTGTGGGTAACAACTGAAATGTCCAGTTTTCTGCCACACCATACACAAGGCACCGCCCGATGATGATGGCCGCCCCTGCCACGAAACTGCATCGGGCTATCAGCCGTCCCAACTTGTTGAACTGCTTCATCAGAGGAGTCTCGGTGTCGTGCTCTATTTTTGCGTCCTTGTATATTTTCCCGTATTCCGTAGCATCACCGACAGCCTCCACGCGCATTACGCCATGCCCTTCATTCACAGTAGAGCCGCGCAGGAGTTTGTTGGCAGGATAGGCCGACTTCTCGTCAGTGTAGCCACCGGCTGTGGCTGACTTATGGCAACCTACCGACTCTCCAGTAAACGAGCTTTCATTCACACATAGCGACACGCTCTCTATCAGCACACCATCTGCGGGTATATTCTCACCCGACTCCACCAGCACGATATCGCCCACCACTATATCACGGCGGGGCACTTGCATGATGGCGCCTTTGCGCCGAGCTTGGGACAAAGACATACCTCGCACCACCTTCACGGGCTGGTCGTCGTTGATTTTATTAAGCACGTCAAACTTTTTATTGGCGTTATACTCCACCAAAAAGCCCACTAAAGTGGCAAGCACTATGGCAAACAGTATGCCAAGAGGCTCAAGCAGGGCCTCGATACCCTTGCTCGGAAAATGTGTTAGTTCATAGGTTGATATAGCCAGCGACAGCATCAGCGCCACCAGCAGAATGATGATGAGCGGGTCTTTAAAAGTATGCAAGAATTGTTTCCATGCAGGAGTGCGCTCCGGGGGTGTGAGTATGTTGCTTCCATACTTCTCTCGGCTCTCTTCCACTTGCGCAAAGGAAAGACCTTCCACATTGTCCTTTTTAAATTGTTCTGTTCCCGTCATTTTGTTAAGTTTGTCAAAGTTAATCCTCGTTGTTAAAAATGAGGCGTTCGGCAAATTTGGTGTCTCTCACCTTCCCTTCGGAATAGACTACCGATCCGTTCACAAAGGTCATCGCCACAGCATGATGCACGGTGAAGCCGTTAAGCGGCGTCCAGCCACAGCGCGATACCACGTCGGCATCGGTAATCACATGGCCTTCGGCCAGTGGTTTCACCACGGCCAAGTCGGCCTTATAGCCTTTGCGCAGATAGCCGCGCCGGCTAATGTGGAAGAGCCGCGCTGGCGCATGGCACATTTTCTCCACCACCAGCTCTGGCGTGAGCACACCTTGGTGCGCCAATTCCAGCATCGCCACCAACGAGAACTGCACCATAGGCATACCAGAGGCCGCCTTGAGGCATCCGCCTTTCTTCTCGGCAAGCAGGTGGGGCGCATGGTCGGTGGCTATCACATCAATCGTGCCGTCAAGAAGTCCTTTCCTGAGTGCGGCACGGTCGGCGGCAGTCTTCACCGAAGGGTTGCACTTGATGCGTGCGCCTAATTTCGCGCCATCAGCCTCGGTGAACAGCAAGTGTGCCACACAAGCCTCGGCGGTGATTTTCTTCTCGGCAAGGGGCGCGCTGTCGAACAGTGCCAGTTCCTTGCCGGTGCTGATGTGCAGCACATGCAAGCGGGTGCCACACTCACGAGCCAGCTCCACGGCACGGCGAGTGCTTTGGTAGCAAGCCTCAGATGAGCGCACGCGGCTGTGATAGCCCAGCGGCAGGTCGTCGCCCCCCATCTGCTTCAGCAGAGCGGAGCGGTTGGCGTTGATGATGTCCTCATCTTCACTATGAATAGCAATAATCGTGCCAAACTCGCTGAACACCCGTCGCAGGGCGCTACTGTCGCTCAGTAGCATTCCGCCCGTAGATGAGCCAAGGAATGCCTTAATGCCGCACACCTTGCTGAAATCCACTTTTTTCAACTCCTCTATATTGTTGTTGGTAGCTCCTATATAGGCACTGAAATTCACCACTGAGGTCTCATCGGCCTTGGCAAACTTTGCCTCAAGGTCGGCTATGGTGACGGTGGCTGGCTTGCAGTTGGGCATGTCCATCACCGAAGTCACTCCACCTGCGGCAGCGGCTCGGCTCTCACTGGCAATGTCGGCCTTATGCGTCATGCCGGGCTCGCGGAAATGCACATGGTCGTCGATGGCTCCAGGAAAGATAAAAGCCCCTTCCACATCGTATTTTTCTTCACACGCACCAAGTAGCTGAGCGGCAGGATTGCCCTCTCCCACTTCTTCAATGAGAGTGCCGTTAATCACCACATACCCATGAAAACGCCGGTTTTCATTGACTACGGTGCCGTTATACACAATTTTATACATCGCTAACTGCCTGTTGTTTTACAAATCGTTGATTTTCAAATACTGTATATATATCACACACAGAAGTGCGTCACATCACATTTTGCGCCAAAGCCGGCACGCATCGCTATAAAATCACGTGCCGCTATTGCCTTGATGCAGATGAGATGTGGCGCACCACTCTATACTTTGTCCCTGCCAAAGGAAGAACACCTTCACTTGGTGTGACGGGTGAATTTCTTCTTATTGAACCACGAGCTCAACTTCAGCTTAACCACGCCAAACAGCGCCTCGCTGAAGATTCCGCCGCTCATTTTGCTGGATCCAAGCACACGGTTCACAAACACTATCGACACCTCTTTGATGTTGAAGCCCATGCAGTAGGCGGTGAATTTCATCTCAATCTGGAACGCGTAGCCCTTGAATTCCACCATGTCTAAATCTATCGCCTCAAGCACCTCACGGCGGTAGCACACAAAGCCGGCAGTGGTGTCGTGCACCTTCATTCCGGTGACAAGGCGCACATATTTTGAGGCGAAGTAGCTCATCAGCACACGCCCCATCGGCCAGTTCACCACGTTCACGCCATTGATGTAGCGAGATCCCACAGCCACATCCGCGCCCTCTTCCGCACATGCGCGCTGAAGCGGTATGAGGTCTTTCGGACGGTGCGAGAAGTCGGCGTCCATCTCTATGATGTAGGCGTATTCACGCTCAAGTGCCCATTTGAAGCCGGCGATATAGGCTGTGCCAAGGCCAAGTTTGCCGGCGCGCTTGAGTATGTGCACACGCTCCGGCATTTCCTTGATGATGCCCTCCACAATGGCGGCAGTGCCGTCGGGACTATTGTCATCAATCACCAGCACATCGAACTGATGCTCCGGCAGGCTGGTCACCACATGGATAATGTTGCTTATATTCTCCTTTTCGTTGTAGGTGGGAATAATGATTAAGCTATCTGATTTCATATAACCTATATGATTTTTAAATGTTTACTTCTGTTATTGCGCATCGCTCCAAGGCCAAAGTGCCACGGAGCCATTTTAATCTACAAATTTACAAATAAAATCGGGAAATCACAGAGCCAACCGCCCATTTTTCCAGCCCGCCCCACCGCCGCAGCAAGCCAAAACGCCAAAACGCCAAAAAAAGAAGGCTATTTGGCGAGAGCGCTTTTGATGACCAGCGTCACATCGGCAATATCCACCACGCCGTCGCCATTCACATCGCAGTTGGCGGAATGGCCAGGGTCTGCTATCTCGTCCACCGCGCGAAACTGCCCAGCCCAGCCTTTAGCCACGCGATAGTCGGCTGTGCGGCCTTTAGGCACATAAAGCACGCAGTAGGGGCTGACACCGGCAAACGGTGAAGTGTCGCCTTCACACACGGGCGGATATTTGGCAAGGCTTATCACATTCGTTTGGTTGCCAAGACAGAACGAACTGCTCCGGATAGTGCGCACACTTTCGTCAAATATCAAAGAGTCGAGAGCAGAACAACTATCAAACACACGTGCTCCGTCAATAGATATAGCCACAGAACGTATGACAACCGAAGAAAGTCTATTGCAATCCATAAAAGCGTAATTACTTATCACCGACACGTTTTCTGGTATCACCACGCTGGTTAAATTAGTGCAGAGATGAAACGCATTCAGTGGTATGGTTGTAACTCCGCTTCCTATCTTCAGCGAAGAGGCATTCGTGCATTGGGCAAAACAGCACTCTCCTAAACTTGTCACCGAGCTGGGTATATCAATAGCCTCAAGTCCATGGCAAAAACTAAAAGCATACCCCCCTATAGAGGTAAGACTTTGTGGAAAATCCACTGCCGTCAACTTATCGCAGCCAAGGAATGCCTTTTCGCCAATGACAGACACATTATTGCCAATGATTATCGCTTGCATGTTGTCGCAGTAAGCGAATGTCGACTCTCCGATAGCCGTCACCTTATATTGTGTACCTGAGTAGGTTACCACATCAGGAATCACAACGCTGCCCGTATATTTCTCGCTTCCAGGCACCACTATGGCTGTACTATCGTCAATACTCTCATAATAAATGCCATTTACCTCGAAACTGGCAGCATGGGTACTCATCACACAATACACCGATGCTAAAATCATAAATAGTTTTCTTGTCATAATTGTTTAGGTTTTATTTTAAATGAATAATGTTTCCTGTTTATTTTCCACAAGCCACAAAGATATACATTTTTGTAAAATTAAAAATATAAGCGCAATACTTCTTTTTATCCCGCAAGGTAATAATTGCATAAATTCTACGTTTATATATAAATAATGTAACATTAATAATAGAATGAAAAAGATATTACATATCATGGTGCTCACCATAGCATGCGCCTTGGGCTTTGCCAGCTGCATCGACGACTCGTTCTCCACCAGCCCTTCCGATGTGCTCGCCTTCTCTACCGACACAGTGAAGTTCGATACGGTGATGACCACGAAAGGAACTGCCACCAAGCAGTTTATCATCTACAACAAAAGCAAAAAGCAAATCAACATATCAAGCATACAGGTGGCTGGCGTGAGCAAGGCCCATTTTTTCCTGAACGTGGACGGACAGAAGGGAAAGGTGTTTCGCGACATTGAGATTCGCGGAGGCGACAGCATATATGTGTTCGTGGAAGGATACGTGGACAAGGTGAACAAAAATGCGCCCGAGGAAATCAACGACCGCATCGACTTTGTGACCAACGGCGTGACGCAGAGCGTAACGCTCAACGCCTGGGGGCAGGATGTGCGCACACTCAAGGCCGTGACCATTACGGAAGACACGCACCTTACATGCGAAACGCCCTACATCGTGTACGACTCGCTGGTGGTGGCGCCCAACGCCACACTCACCATCGACCCAGGCACCACCCTGCTGTTTCACGACAAGGCCACACTCAACGTGCGGGGCACACTCAAGGCCATCGGCACGAAAGACCAGCAGATAGTGATGCGGGGCGACCGGCTCGACCATGTGGTGGGCAACATCGACTTCGATATCATGTCGGGACAGTGGGGCGGACTGCTGATTTATTCCGGCAGCTACGGCAATGAATTGCAGTATGTGGACTTGCACAGCACACAATACGGCATACAAGTGGGCAGCAACGACCCTTCAAGGCTGTCGCTGCACCTCCTGAACAGCGTGGTACACAACTCCGAATCCTACTGCATGCTCACCATCAACTCGTGGGTGGAGGCTGAAGGCACAGAGTTCAGCGACGCTCCTGAAGGCGTGGTGGCATTTATGGGCGGAAAAGTGCGCGCCACACAATGCACTTTCGCTAACTATTACCTGTTCGCGGCCATCGACGGCCCGAACATAGCCTTCTTTGAGAACAGCGACGAGAAGACGCTCTCGCCACTCGACTGCAAAATCATGAACAGCATCAGCTATGGTCTGGGCTACGACGTGAACCTCGGCGACATGAGCGGAACCAACATCTGGATTTACAACAGCCTATTTAAGTCGAGCGGCAACGACGATGACCACTTCTTCAACTGCGTGTGGGCTGCCGACCCTAAATATTATGTGAACCGCGAGAAATACATCTTCGACTACCGACTGATGAACGAAAGCGACGCCATAGCGCGTGGCGACAGGAGTCTTTGCCCAGAAAGCGCACGTTACGACCGCTACGGAAACGACCGATTTGCCAGCTCCGAAACCGCCACCGACCTCGGTGCCTATGTATGGATTCCCGGAAAAACTGACGACAAGCAATGAATTCTATCACCCTGCATAAAATGAAATTTTTCGCCTATCATGGTGTGGGCGAACAAGAGAGATTGGTGGGCAACCACTTTGAAGTGACGTTGAAAGTGTACTGCCACATGGAAAAGGCAATGACCGACGACGACCTTGACGGCACAGTGAACTATGCCGAGCTGCACGCCGTGGTGGAAAACGAAATGGCCAAGCCTTCGAAGCTACTTGAAAATGTGGCGTATCGCATCATTCAAGCCATAAAAGCGAAATTCCACACCGTCACAGGCGGCGTGGTCACGATTAGCAAACTCACGCCCCCATTCAAGTGCGATATGGAGAAAGTGGACGTCACCATCGACTTTTAAAAGCAAAAAAAAATACCACCGCCCCCCCATTCAGGCAATGGTATATGCTCATTGTGGTAACTATCACTTGGCAGACCGAGGCAGCGACTGTGCTTAGACTATGCTTACACGCCACAGTCGCACACCATAGTCAAGAGCACACCCCACACGCTATTAAGCATTCCTGTTTCTACTTCAGTGGAATCTTGTCGATTCGGCGCTGGTGCCGCCCACCCTCAAAATCAGTGTTGAGAAACACCTTCACCATTTCAAGCGCCTCGTCGTTGCTCACAAACCTACCGGGCAAAGCCAAGAAATTGGCATCATTGTGGCGGCGTGCGAGCGAGGCAATCTCTGGAATCCAGCACAGTGCCGAGCGAATGCCCTGATGCTTATTGAGGGTGATGTTGATGCCTTCACCGCTGCCGCAGATTCCTATGCCGGGATAGCATTCGCCGCTTTCCACAGCCACTGCAGCAAGATGGGCAAAATCAGGATAATCACAACTCTCCTCTGTGTAGGTGCCGAAATCCTTATAGGGGATTCCCTCTTTTTCAAAATAAGCAATCACAGCTTGTTTGGTTGCCCAGCCTGCATGGTCGCAACAAAGCGCCACCGGCAAATTTGCTTTAAGAATAGAAGCCATAGCAAAACACTAATTTAGTTATATTTATATATATATGCAAAGGTAATGATTTCTACCGACACTGGCAAAGCCGCCACATTCCCCTGCCACTAAAGGCTACCGATCACCATGCACAGCACTCCTGCTATGAGTATACACTGGTCTATAATCTTCAGTTTAAGATCGCCCTCACGAAGCACAATCACCGCATAGATGAAAGCCACAAGCGCACTACACCTTCGAATCATCGACGCTATCGACACCATCGAGCCAGGTTCCGAAAGGCACATGAAATAGGAAAGATCGGCCACGCAGATAAAAATGGAGATGAGAAGTATCGACCAGCGCCAGCGTAGCTTCCCAGAAAGCGCCTTGCGCTTATGCAGCAAGAGCATCACGGCTGCCATTATCACCAGCTGGTAAAAAGAATACCACGCCTCCACATTGAGCGGCTTGAAGTGAAGCATCAAAAACTTATCATATAGTCCGCTTGCGGCCCACAGCACCACACTTGCCAGACCAGCCCACAGCCACCTGTCGTGTGTGAGCGAGAACCCCTCTTTGTGGCCGATAAAGCCCACCCATACCAGCGACACGAAGCCAAGCACGATACCCACCCACTGAAGTGCTCCAGGGTGCTCCCCGAATATCACAAGCGCGCCCATCAGCACTAAGATAGGGCGCACCGCATTGATTGAGGCTTGAATGGTGAGTGGCAGGTTTTTAATGGCGAAATAGCCCAAAAGCCACGAAGCCGTCACAATCAAGGCTTTCACAAAAAGGTAGAGATGACTGAGGGGATGAACAAAATTGCCCTGCATATCACCGAGGGTGTGGATAAGCACAGGCGACATGAATAGGGTGCAAAAAAAGGTGTTGAGGAACAACACGCGAAACACGTTGTTGCCCTCAAGCGCCATTTTTTTCACTATGTCGTAAAAGCCAAGGCTAATAGATGAAACTATAGCCAATATTATCCACATAGGCGATGCCTTCTATTTGTGAATCCACAAAG
The DNA here is from genome assembly GCA_002476625.1 of Porphyromonadaceae bacterium UBA7572. Classification (GTDB taxonomy): domain Bacteria; phylum Bacteroidota; class Bacteroidia; order Bacteroidales; family Muribaculaceae; genus Sodaliphilus. Next base: position 14,265 of record DLLC01000037.1, read on the forward strand.
AAGAATCTGTAATTTTCCTTGTAAATTCTAATAATAATTCACAAAATCAGTAAAATAATTCAGTTTCTCGG
>DLLC01000025.1:0-16205 GCA_002476625.1 Porphyromonadaceae bacterium UBA7572
CTGAGGGGGACGGGGGGAGTCTGTATGGAGGGGGAGTCCCTAACTCTACGTACCGTTTACGACTACGCAACCACAACAGACTTGGACTCCGTCCAATTCTTGTTGGACGGCGCGAAGATGAATGTCCGTGCGGCAGAAACATCCTTCATGGGTTCTTACGGTCACGGTCTCGGACGTCTGCTGCACATTACACCCGACACGCCCAATGCCGCTATTGAGGCTTTGTTTGGCAATACGCTGTTCACCAAAATCATCAGTTACACCTGTGGCGCATGCGACGCACGTATGTCGGGAGCCATGGTGCCGGTGATGAGCAACTCCGGCTCGGGCAATCAGGGTATCTCATGCTCCGTACCCGTCTATCTCTACGCACAGGAGAACCACTGCACGGAAGAGCAGACGCTCCGCGCACTCACCCTCAGCAATCTCACAGTCATCTACATCAAGCAGTCGCTCGGTCGTCTCTCCGCACTCTGCGGCTGCGTGGTAGCAGCCACAGGCTCGGCAGTAGGCATCACCTACCTCATGGGTGGCAACTACACAGAGATAACGTATGCCATCAAGAATATGATTGCCAACATCTCCGGCATGATTTGTGACGGAGCCAAACCGGGCTGTGCCCTCAAGGTTACCAGTGGTATCTCCACCGCTATCATGAGTGCCTTCCTGGCGATGCAGCACTCGTGTGCCGACAGCACCGAAGGCATTGTCGAGGAGGACATCGACCGCACCATACACAACCTCACCCGCATCGGGCACGATGGTATGACGCAGACCGACGACCTCATTCTCGACATCATGACCCACAAGCAACAATAAACCAACCATATATGATTACAATAGAGCAACTAAAAGACATTCAACAGCGCGCCGACAAACTCAAGCAATACCTGTCCATCGACGAGAAGCGCGTCCAACTCGAAGAAGAAGAACTGCATACCCAAGCCCCCGGCTTCTGGGATGATGCCAAAGCCGCAGAAGCGCAGATGCGCAAGGTCAAGGGTATCAAACGCTGGATAGACGGCTACGAAGGCGTACGCTCGTCCGTAGAGGAACTGCAACTTGCCTTTGATTATTACCGCGAGGAACTGGTAACAGAGGAAGAGGTGGATGCCGCTTATGCCCGCGCACAGCGTGAGGTGGAAGACCTTGAGATGAAGAATATGCTTTCGCACGAGGAGGACCAGATGCCTGCGGTGCTCAAGATTGTAGCGGGCGCAGGTGGCACCGAGGCGCAGGACTGGGCGGAGATGCTCATGCGTATGTACCAGCGTTATTGCGAGAAGCACGACTACAAGGTCACCATTGCCAACCTGCAGGAGGGCGACGAGGCGGGTATCAAGACCGTTACCTTCAATATCGAGGGTGATATGGCGTACGGCTACCTCAAGAGCGAGAATGGCGTACACCGCTTGGTACGTGTCAGTCCCTATAATGCACAGGGTAAGCGAATGACGTCGTTTGCGTCCGTATTCGTTGTGCCCCTCATTGATGACTCTATCGAGATAGATATCAATCCCGCAGGCATCAGTTGGGATACTTTCCGTTCATCGGGCGCAGGCGGACAGAACGTCAATAAGGTCGAGTCGGGCGTACGGTTGCATTACAAGTTCGTCAACCCGCTTACCAATCAGCCTGACGAAATAGTAATCGAGAACACGGAAACGCGCGACCAGCCGAAGAACCGCGAGAACGCTCTCCGTCACCTCCGCAGTCAGTTGTACGAGTTGGAGTTGGAGAAGCGGCGGCAGGCAGCGGCGAAGGTGGAAGCAGGTAAGAAGAAGATTGAATGGGGTTCCCAAATCCGCTCCTATGTCTTCGACGACCGTCGTGTCAAGGACCACCGTACCAACTACCAGACTTCCAATGTCAATGCCGTCATGGACGGCGACCTCGACGCCTTCATCAAAGCCTACTTGATGGAGTTCCCTGATTGAGACTACGTATAATCACAAAGAGGTTGCCCATGCAAAAAGGGACAACCTCTTTTTGTGCAATTATATGTTTTATTTTTGAATTATGCCCCAAAAGCAGTAACTTTGCAAGTTGTATATTTTTCGCGAGATTGTACTTTGAAGAAGTGAACGTATGCAGATAGCAGAATTAGAACAACTGATGGCTATGCACCCCGAAGTGGATGTGCTATGCCGCGAGATACACAAAGAGACCGGCAGGAATGGCGGTAAGCACTTTCTGCTCAGTGGCTTACATGCCTCAGCGAGAGCAATGATACTCTCTGCCATACAGGCAAAAATGGCACAAGAAGGGCGGACAATGGTGGTCGTTTTGGACAATGCCGACGATGCACAATACATCTACAACGACCTGCAAGTGGTGAGCAACGGCATCCCCGTCTTCTATTTTCCCACCGCGCACCGCAGGCGGCAAGGTGCTGTAGATGAAGCACTTGCCATACAACGCACAGAGGTACTGGCAGCCTTGGCACAAGGGACAACACCCAACAGACAGAACGCCCCCATCATCGTCACCTACCCCGAGGCGTTGGCGGAGAGCGTGCCGCAAAAGACCTCACTGCAACAGCAGACTATCAGCCTGACCACAGGGCAGGAACTGCCCATCACACAACTGACCCAACAGTTGGTTGCTCTGGGTTTCCAGCGGGTGGATTTCGTGTACGAACCCGGGCAATACGCTGTGCGCGGCGGAATCGTGGATGTGTATAGTTATTCACACGACAACCCATACCGAATAGACTACTTTGGTGACGAGTTGGATACCATTCGCGAGTTCGACATCGAAACACAACTATCCAAAGACAAGGTACAAACCATTGATATAGTGGCAAGTGCGGCGCAAGATGAGCAGCAGGGGCTGCTCACCGACTATCTGGACGCCCAAACCCTGTGGGTGAGCAACGACTGGTCGGTAGCAGCCTACAAATGGCAGTCCGTTATCCCCGCCGAAGGGCAGGAACGCCCACTTCCTTTGAAGGAGATGCTGACCTCAAAGACCACTATCGAGTTGGCACAAAAGAGCACCTTCACGACCCGCGATACACTCGCGTTCGACACCCTACCCCAGCCCGCCTTCAACAAGAACTTCGACCTCCTCATCGACGACCTGCGCACGCGCATGGGCGAGGGATACACCTTATATATATGTGCCGACCAAGTCAAGCAGACCGACCGCCTGCAAGCCATCTTCGACGACAAGGAATCGGGTATCCGCTTCGTGCCGATTGACCACACGTTGCATGAAGGATTTGTGGATAAGGCTGCGAAGATATGTTGCTACACCGACCATCAGATATTCGAGCGTTATCATCGCGTCACATTGCGTTCAGAGAACGCCCGTCGGGGCAAGGCTATCCTGACGTTGAAAGAGATTAACCAACTGCAAGTGGGTGATTATGTGGTGCATGTGGACCACGGTATCGGGCAGTTCGCCGGGCTTGTTACAACCAATTTCAACGGTCGCCCGCAGGAGACCATCAAGTTGGTGTACCGTGGCGGCGACACGCTTTTTGTCAGCATTCACAACCTGCACCGCATTGCCAAGTACAAGGGGCGCGAAGGTACCGAGCCCACCATATCGCGGTTGGGCTCCGGCGCATGGGAGCGCATGAAGGAGCGCACCAAGGACAAAGTCAAGGACATCGCCCGCGACCTCATCAAACTATACGCCACCCGCAAGCAGCAACAGGGCTTCGCCTACTCGCCCGACGGCTACATGCAGCACGAGTTGGAGGCTTCGTTCCTCTACGAGGACACGCCCGATCAGGCAAAGGCGACCCTCGACATCAAGCACGACATGGAGAGCCCGATGCCCATGGACAGGCTCGTCTGCGGCGACGTGGGCTTCGGCAAGACGGAAGTGGCTATCAGGGCAGCGTTCAAGGCCGCCACCGACGGCAAGCAAGTAGCAGTGCTGGTGCCCACCACGGTGCTGGCGTTTCAGCATTTCAACACCTTCACCGAGCGACTGAAGGACTTTCCCGTGAGAGTGGACTACCTGACCCGCGCCCGAAAGCCAAAAGAGGTGAAGCAACTGCTCGCCGACTTGGCCGACGGAAAAATCGACATTCTTATCGGCACGCATAAATTAATCGGCAAAACCGTCAAATTTCACGACCTCGGCCTGCTCATCGTGGACGAGGAGCAGAAATTCGGCGTGAGCGTGAAAGAGAAGCTGAAACAACTGAAAACCAACGTGGACACGCTCACAATGAGCGCCACGCCTATTCCCCGCACGCTACAGTTCTCGCTGATGGGCGCGAGAGACTTGAGCGCCATCACCACCCCGCCAGCCAACCGCTACCCCATCCTCACCTCGGTGAAGCCTCTCGACGACGACATCGTGAAAGAGGCCATAAGCTTCGAGCTATCGCGCAATGGCCAGGTGTTTTTCGTGAACAACCGCATCGACCAGCTTCCCACGCTTGAGAATATGATTCACCGCCTCGTGCCTGACGCACGCGTGGTGGTGGGCCACGGGCAAATGAGCCCGGAGGAGCTGGAGAAGCGCATCATCGACTTCACCAACCATGACTACGATGTGCTGCTGGCCACCACCATCATAGAAAGCGGTATCGATATGCCTAACGTGAACACCATCATCATCAACAACGCGCAGAACTACGGCCTTAGCGACCTGCACCAGCTCCGTGGACGTGTGGGACGCAGCAACCGCAAGGCGTTCTGCTACCTCACCATTCCGCCCGAGCGGCCGCTCACCCCAGTGGCCATGCGCAGGCTCAACGCCATAGAGAGTTTTAGCGACTTGGGGTCGGGCATACAGATCGCTATGCAGGATCTCGACATTCGCGGCGCGGGCAACCTGCTCGGCGCAGAGCAAAGCGGCTTCATCGCCGACCTTGGTTACGAAACCTACCAGAAGATTTTGAAGGAAGCTGTGCTTGAGCTCAAAACGCAGGAATTTGCCGATACTTTCGAGCAGCAAGAGTCGGAAGAATCGAAGATTTCTGGCAGCGAGGTGGAGTATGTGAACGACTGCACCATCGACACCGACCTTGAGCTGTTCTTCCCTTCCACCTATGTGCCACAGGAGAGCGAGCGCATATCGCTTTACCGCGAGCTCGACAACATGGAGTCCGACAAGGAGGTGAGCGAATTTGAAGATAGAATGCGCGACCGATTCGGCCCCATACCAAAGATTGCGGCAGAACTTATCCGCATCGTGCCTATGCGCCGCATAGCACGCACACTGGGTGTGGAGAAGGTGGCGCTGAAGCAGGGCAACCTATACCTCTACTTCGTGGGCAAGGAAAACGCCGCCTACTACAATTCCAACGCTTTCGGACGCTGCCTCGCCTACTTGCAGAGCGAACCACGGCGGTGCAAACTGCGCGATGTGAACGACCGTTGCAGCTTCCTCATCACTGGCGTGAAATCGGTGAGCGAGGCACTCGCCCTGCTCCAGCACATCGCCGCCATGCCCCCCGCCTAAAGAAACGAAAAGCGAAACAAACGTCTCTAAAAAGCCATATTCATTTCTTAAACCTGATCTGTAAATTAAGTTTTATATAAGCGCACCCGTCGCCCTTTCTATATACCTTTCCAAAATCATAGCGGCTTCGGCTCGCCCTTTCAAACCGTGTGTTATTATACAGATAGTCTTCCACATCATTACGATTATAGAAATGATAGCAAACAATCTCACCGTCCTTGCGCACGACAAGATAGCCTCCATTGGCGTCATACCTACCTGTCCATTCCTTGGCAGGTGTCATGCCGAGCGCAGCATCAAGGAGAAGGACTTTCATCTTGTGGGCATAAAACGCCTCTACATTCGTGCCATTAAATTTAAATGGATTGTGCTTGGCTACTTCTGCTACACATTCATTGATGGAAGACTTGGAATTTGGTAAACTATCTATCAATAAACAATCAGCTATAAATAGAGGCATACAACTATCTAAAAACAGTAGATTATTTTTGAAGATTGGATGTTCAATGTCATTATACTCCAAGTTGCAACCTTTATTTAAAATAGCTTCCATTCTTGGAAGATGCCCTTCAATGGCATTGATTTCCTCAATATCAACATCATTAAGTGTTGTTCCGACAATTTTATATGTGATATTGGTTGTTGTTCCTGCATTCAAAAGTGTAGAGGCACTACCCAATTGAGATTTGATGCTAAATCCCAAGAGTGGAGTCATATTTGTACGCAAATCGTGGATGATAATATGAATGTCCGCTTTGTCTTTTGAAGGTGCTTTTAGCTTTGAACAACCTATCTCTGTCATAAAAGATTCTGTCGCAGGGAGCGTGAAAGCACGGTCATTTGCCTTTTTTATCTCTTCAAGTAATTTAGAAGACTCTTCTACAAATTTGTTCATGGATATTCGCGCGAATTCACAACCATCCTCATCAATAACCACTATATGTCGGTCAGTGTCGGGCTTGTATTCATATTTCTTGCTTTCTTCACGGATAATGCTGAGAATAGGATAGTACAAATCCAACTTGTTCATATCAGCATCGCCAGCATGAACCTTTCCCTCTCCTAACAACTTGAACAAAGTGTATATTTCACTCCACTCACCTTTATTTCCCGATATAGCCATATTCTTTCAATGTTTTAAGTAATTTACTTGCTGTAGCCTGAATAGCGGGTACAGCAACGCTATTACCAAACTGCTTGTATGCCGAAGCATCAGCAACCACTATTCTAAAATTATCAGGATAGCCTTGCAAGCGAGCCCATTCTCTCGGGGTCATCTTGCGCCATCCTTGCTTATTTACTTCTCCTTTGATTCTTGTTGTAGGTGTTAAATCTTTTTGTCGGAAGTCAATAACAAGGTTGCTTTCTCTCCCCATTCCTCCTACGACAATTGCATGTGCGACGCCATCATCAGGAATTATATCATAACCGAAGCCGTGTCCTTTAGCTTCGTGGCGAGCTTTATGCCGTATCAGAGTGTCAATGTATGTTGTGGAAAGATAGTACTTGGCAGGAACAGGATTTTCTTCTCTAACATCGAGCCATTTTTTCGTGACCTCCTTCTGTACTGGGTAAGAAAAATCTTCTTTCTTTATGCCGAGGTCTTTTCTGAAACCTACAATATAAATTCTTTCACGATGTTGTGGAACTCCAAAGTACATAGCGTTTACTATCTCTGGATCTGGCACAACATAGCCAACTTCATCTAAAGTATTTAATATTGTTTTAAACGTTTTGCCTTTATCATGAATGACAAGCCCTTTTACATTTTCAAGGAAGAAAGCTTTAGGCTGATACCTACGAAGTATTTCTGCAACATCAAAAAATAACGTTCCTCTGGTTTCTTCAAAGCCTAAACGTTTCCCTGCAAGAGAGAAAGCTTGGCATGGAAAGCCTGCACAAAGAATATCAAAACCTTTAGGGATTTTATTCTTTGTGCTTTCTTTCGTTATGTCGCCAAAAGGCACTTCTCCATAGTTTGCATAATAGGTCTTTTTTGCTTGTTCATCCCACTCTGATGAAAACACACATTCTCCCCCTAAATTCTGAAGTGCCATTCTAAAGCCGCCAATACCCGCAAAGAGATCTATAAATGTGAATTTCGGGCTAATGGGCGCACGGAATGGAACTTGAAGAAGCTCTGGAAATAAAGTTTTTTGATATGGCTCTATTGGTTCCGAAACGAATTGCTCATATCCACCATCTTCAACAGACACTTTTACACGGCGCTTCCATTTCACGAACACCTGTTTAGCCAATTGAGAATACGGCAACTCAACATGAGAATCTCTCAGTTGCAGGAAGTGAGTAACCATTGCTACCTGTTCAAGTATAGGTATCGGCGTTCCGTTTTCGTCCAAAATTTCATTGTCAAACTGATGCTGTTTCTTGCTTCGTTTAAAGAAATCTAATACGGATAAGGGCATATTTCTATTCAAGTCGTTATCTTTCATATGTAGCCTGCATGCTATTGTCAATATAGCAATAGTATTTATTTTCGTTTTTGCAAATATACGAATTTCTAATAGCTCTGCAAAGTTTCACCTTGTTTGGGCAAAAAGATGGCACATTATTCCTAAATTTTAGCATTTTTTCTTCCGCTTGCAACTAAATCCGCCACAATACTCGTCAAAATAACCAAACAAAGTCGTCACATAGAGGAATGCATAACAAGGTTCGCCTCATTGTGCGAATTGCCTTTGTTTCTTGTTTCCAAATCGTAGACTTTAAAGTTTTTTAACCGCTCTTGACATAGGATTTGATACATTGTGATTAACTTTGTTGGTTAATTGTGTAAACATTGCAAAAAAATAGACATGAAGAAAACATCTCGTTTCGCTCTTATCCTTGCCGTGGGGCTGTTCGCTATCTCACTGTCGCTGTCGGCGTGTGGCAGCGACGCACTGCATAAAGCGGTGAAAGACGCTTTCATCAAAGGCGACACCACCGAAGTGGCCTACCAGAAAATTTGCGACATCATCACCAGCAACCCCGAGAAGTATGCCGACTACATGACTGACGGCGGCATCAACGCCGAGGCGCTCAACCAGATGATCAACGAAGTGGGCCAGCACCTGCGCCCACCCATGACGTGGAACACGCTCCGATATGGCGCGCAGTCGCTCTCGCTGAGCATTTACTTTGAGCGAAGCGGCTCCATGACACCCTACGACCAGGCTTCCGGCGGCGGACAGCTCAAGAAGACGGTGAACGACTTCATCAACTTCTTCCCCGGTGGAGACAAGGCGAGCATCAGCATCGTGAACAACGACATTTACCCCTACAAAGGATCGGTGGACGCCTTCCTCCAGGACCGCGACATCTATGCCTCCACCAAAGGCGTGGGCGACGCCTCCTACACCGACTTCAAGGTGATTTTCAACAAAATATTCCAAGCGCAGAAACCTGGTAACGTGGCTGTGCTCATCACCGACCTCATCTACTCGCCCAAAAACACCAATGGCGTGAGCGTGGACAAAATCCTCAACGAGGAAAACAGTCTCGCCACCTCCATTTTCACCAAGTATAAAAACAAGTCGATTATCGTGAAGCAGTTTCGGGGCGATTTCGACGGACTCTACTATCCATATAGCGGCAAGCCATTCAGCTACAAAGGCCAACGTCCATTCTACGCCATCATCATAGCCGACGCATCGACCATCGACCGCATGGCGCACGACAGCCGTTTCGCCAACTTCCTGAACCCAGCCGGCACGCTCAACAGCTACCGCCTCAACCAGGCCAGCACCACACTCGACTTCAAGTTGGTGCCCGTGTGGAAAAACGGCGCCGGCCGATGCCGCGAGAGCCGCTCCGAGAAAGGGCTCATCACCGGTTGCGAGACCGACCGCGAAACGGGCATTATCGCCTTCAGCGTGGCGGTTAACCTCGGCGGGCTGGGGAAAGACGATGCCTTCGTCTCCAACCCCGCCAACTTCACCGTGCAGTCGCAAAACGGCTTCACCATGCAAGTGGAGAAAATCAACCCCGCCGACATCACCGGCAACAACAAGGCCTACCTCGACGGCATGACCCACGTGATCACCTTCACCGGCAAGATGAACACCGCCAAAGACGAAATCAGCGTAAGTCTGCGCAATGAATTCCCGTCATGGATCGAGCAGTGCACCAGCCACGACGACTCCAGCCCCGCAGCCCCAGGGTTCGCAGGCACCACTTTCGGCCTTGAGCGGTTTCTGCGAGGCATCTACGACGCATTCTCCGCATCACAGGCCAGCTACACATCAATGAACATCAAACTCGAAAAATAAGAAATGGACAAAAAAGGCTTTTATCTCATCACTGGCATCGTAGTCACCGTGCTGTTCTGGATTTTCCGCGTAGAAATTTACGAAGGAATGTTTGAGGCACCTGGGTTCAGCGACGCCATGTTCAACACCGGCATCTATGGCATAGTGGGCCTCATCACCGCCGCCATGGCATGGGGCGCGGCCGCCATCTTCTACTATGGCATCAATTCCGTGCGCTTCGCCCGCTGGTGGCACTGGCTTGCCGTGCTCGCCATCGTCAGCATCTTGGCCCCCATCGTGTGCTATTTTGTAAACTCCAGCATCTTCGATTCCGAGAACTACTCCTATGCCGCCGAAATGGTGTCGTTTGAGGGTGTGAACATCATCTTCACCGCCACACTGTATGTGGTGGCGTCGTTCTCCATCCGCTGGTGGAGCACCAACTGCCGTCACACGCCATTCCCTCAATAGGCATAATTACCCCCTGCATTTATCCACCGCACAAATCAGTTTATCTCTCACACATCAAAATTATATGAGATTATTCATTTTCGCCATAGGCGGCACAGGCTCCAGAGTGCTTAAGTCGCTCGTCATGCTCTCGGCGGCAGGCGTCAAGCCCCTCGACGAGGACGGCAAGCCAGTCCCAAACTTAGAGTTGGTGCCCATCATCATCGACCCCCACAAGAGCAACGAGGACCTCAAGCGCACCGAGCAGATGCTCAACGAATACTGCACCATACGCGAAAAGCTATACGGCCGAGAAGTGAACGCCGACGGCTTCTTCGCCACCAAAATATGCACCCTCCGCTCCATTATGGGCATGACCGCCACCCCCATCAACGACTCCTTCATCTTCAACATGGAGGCCGTAGGGCAGACCAAATTCCGCCAGTTTATAAGCTACGACACCATGAACGAGCCCAACCAGGCGCTCGCCTCGCTCCTCTTTGCCGACTATCAGCTCGATAACAAGATGAACATCGGCTTCGTGGGCTCGCCCAACATCGGCTCGGTGGCGCTCAACATGATTAAGGACAGCGAGGAATTCAAGGCTTTCGCCAACGTGTTTGGCGATGGCGACCGCATCTTCTTCATCAGCAGCATATTCGGCGGAACGGGCGCAGCTGGTTTCCCGATTTTGGTGAAAAATATCCGACAGGCGCAAAACCTCGACGTGAGCAACAAGAACTTCCTGCGCCAGGCGCCCATCGGCGGACTTACCGTGCTGCCCTACTTCAACCTCAATGGCAGCCAGGGAAGGCGCATCGACAAGGCCGACTTCGTGGTGAAGACACAGAGCGCGCTGCAATACTACAACGAGACGCTCACTGGCGATGCCGACCGCAACGTGAACGCCATATTCTACCTCGGCGACCAAACCACATCCATTCCCTACGACTACGACCCCGGCGACATACGTGACCAGCACAACCCCGCCCACCTCGTGGAAATGGTGGGAGCACTGGCTGTGATGAAGTTTGCCGGCATGCCCGACCGCCAATTCCTCGACGGCATGGGAGGCTTCCTGCCCACCAAAGCCTTTGAGTACGGCCTCGACAAGGACCTCTTGGACGTGGACTTCGCCACTTTCGGACAGGAGACCCGCCGGCTCATCTACCGCCCGATGGTGAAATTCCATATGCTCTTCATCTACATGCGCACCGCCCTGAAAGCGGTCATCGGGCAAGGCTACACACAAGATGAGCCAAAAATACGCAGCGAGTTCACCACCACGCAATTCTACCGCACCCTCGTGGACCAGTTCTTCAGCTTCTACACCGAGTGGCTTTCTGAGATGCACCAGAATGTGCGCCATGTGGAGCTGTTCAACGTGGGCGAGAACAACTTCGCCAGCATCATTCACAATGTGCTCACAAAAAAAGGCTTCTTCGGACGGAAAAGTGTGGACGAGAACACTTTCAACTCCGAACTCAACAAACTGAGCCGCGACAACAAGAAGTACAGCGACCGCACAGTGGAATACAAACTGCTCGACCTCTTCAACCAGGCCGCAGGCAATATCCTCGACGAAAAATACGAAAACATCAACTAAGCCCCCCTCGCACGCGCTATGAGCAAAATCCTTTCATACAACAACAAGACCACCAAGACCAGTTCGGAAGACTGGATTGCAGTGGAGCCTTACGGCGACGACGACATACGACAAATCAAAGACCCCAACGGAGGCCTCTCCCGAAGCCCCCGCACCGCCATTCCAAGCCCGTTTGCCCAGCTCGACCTCGTGAAAAATGCGTTTGAGCACCTACACCCCACGCCTGGCGGCATGGCTGGCAGCGCAAGCGAGCAAATCATGGTGAGCAACGCCCTCGACGTGGCGCAGCTCTTCTTTGAATACGAAAATCACAGCACACAGCTCCACATCGTGCGATGGAACAAGGCCGCAGAAATCGAGCGCCTGAAGGCTTCGCCAGAGCACCGCCTCTACGGCGAGACGCTTGAGCTATTTCTCCAAGCCGACCGCGTGTATAACTTCAACCAGCTTCACGACTGGTACATTCTGCTGCTCAACAATCAGGTGATAGGCGCCACAAGCCCCTGCTCGCTCACAATGGCCGCACCTAACGTAGGGGTGATAGAGACGGTGAACGTGGAGCCAAATGTAAAACTTTTCGGGCAGGTTCGCGACCTGTGGCAGCGCGACGACGAGTTCACATATCACCTTTTCCTGCTCTTCAACGCCTACACCAACCTACGCCGCTCGTTAGGTGGCGTGTATCAGTATATGGTGGGCAACCTGCAGCTCATTCAGCGGCACAAGCCCGAACTTTACAGCCGCATCCTGTCGGTTATCCCCAACCCCACCGCTCTGCAAGCCGACCGCGAGCCTGTGGTGCGCCAAATGCTCGACATGCAGTTCGCCCCATTTGCCGGAGAGAATGCGGTGAGCGTGCTCGACGCCCCTCTTTACCGAAAGAAGATGGCCGATGTGACCACGAGCGCCGCAAGCAGCGACTTCGTGATTGCCCCCACGCGCAGTCAAGTGCCTGGCGAACTGCTTCCGCTGGTGCTCCGCAACAATTTCAACGGCTCGGTGGACCACTACACCTACATTAACCGCGAGTGGGACAGCGCCACGCAAGTGTATGCCGATGGCGTAGCCGTGAATGAGCGGCATCTGCCCGACACCAGCATACGCTATCCTTTCCTCACCACCGACGACTTCTTCACCGACAGCATCATCAAACTGGGGGGCGCTATCGACAGCAACCACTACTTCGACGGAAATATCCAGCACTCGGCTGGAGCCAGCTCGGCGTGCTACCTGCTGCCGCTGAAGCCCACCGTGTTTAAATATTTTAACGCCGCCGACCTCACTGGCACAGTGCACGGGCGCAACTTTATCGACATGGCGGAAACAGGCGCAGGAAGCGTCACTGTCACCTTGCGCATTCCTGTGAAAAAGCGCTTCATCGAGCTTTCCCGCACCTATCTCCCCATCGACGACCCATCATGGCTGTTCAGCGAGCGAATGGGCATGGGGCGCATCGTGAGCGGCATACAGCTCTGCACCAGCATCTTCCCCTTTGTGCGCACCGGCCAATCCGATGCCTACAAAGTGCAGCTCTTCACTTATGTGACTGGAGGCGGAGGCAGCCTGCGTTTCCTTACCGACAGCGCCGACGGTGCCTCGCTGAAAGTGACAGAGAAGCCTCGCACCCAGTTGAGCTACGCCACCACCTATTACGATGTGCAGGGCGACTTCGACTACATGGAAGCCTCCGTGAGCAATGATTTAGGCTCGTTTAGAGGCATCATCATTCCGCTATGGAAGCCCTACACGCCAAGTGCGAAGGAACTGATTTTCGCCGTTGACTTCGGCACTACCAACAGCCATGTGGAATGGGCGGAACGCGGACAGGAGTCCCGTCCGCTCACCTTCACCGACGGCCGTGAGCAAACACTCATCGCATCGCTGCTGAAAAAGGACGCGCTGCTCATCGCCGACCAGCTTCAGCGCATCGAGTTCCTGCCCCGCGACATCAACGACATCTATGGTTTCCCGCTGCGCACCGCATTGGCGAGCAACCGCGGAGCCACAGGCGGCACCAACCTGTTCGGCGACATCAATATTCCATTCCTATACGAGCGCCAGTATTTCGATGGTTATGAAGTGACCACCAATCTCAAATGGATGGGCGACAACACGCTCTCAAAGGAATTTCTGCGCGAACTCGTGCTGCTCATCAAAGCAAAAGCCCTCCTCGAGAATGCCGACCTCAGTAAAGTGCGACTGGTCTACTTCTACCCCGTGAGTATGGGAGGAGCTGACCGCGCACGTCTGGAAACGGCATGGGAGGAACTTTTCAGCACCTACCTCGGTGGCGACATCGACAGCAATCTCCACACTTACCCCGAGTCTATCGCACCCGCTTTCTACTACAAGAGCGCCGACGTGGCTGGCAGCAGCTATGTGTCGGTAGACATCGGTGGCGGCACGAGCGACACGGTGGTTTACCAGACCAGCGCCGACCAGCAGCAGACGTTGCCCGTGGCGATCTCCTCGTTCCGATTTGCCGGCAACGCCATCTTTGGCGATGCCTTCACGCCTCACGATGCCGACAGCAACCCACTCCTCCAGCACTACACCGAGTATTTCCGCAAGATAGTGGAGCGCAACCCCGACATCACCTATCTCAACAGCATTATGGCCACCATCATGGCTGGCAAGCGCAGTGAGGACATCAATGCGTTCCTCTTCTCCATCGAGAATGTGGAGCAGCTTCGCAATCTGCCGCCGCTCGACCGCAACCTCTACAGCTACAATGCGCTCCTGCGTTCCGACGACCAGCGCAAACTGGTGTTTATGTATTTCTACAGCGCGATCATCTATTACATTGCCTCATCGATGAAGCACCGCCACTTTGTGAAGCCCAAGCATGTCTATTTCAGCGGAACTGGCTCCAAGATTCTCAACATCCTCGGCAGCCGTGAATTAGTGACCGAGATTACACAAGGCATCTTTGAGCGTGTGTTCGAAGAGAAATACAGCGAGCCTTTCAGCATAAAAGTGGAGCGCGACTGCCCTAAGCAAATCACTTGCCGCGGTGGCATCAGGCTTGAAAATGAGCGGCTTGAAAGCCACAATTCACCGGAGATGGCTTCCCTGATGGATTTAGTGCGCCCACGGGGCGTGAACGCCATCAAATACTGCTACTCCATGATCGACGAGGAGCAACTCACCATCGACAAGGTGAACGACCTGGGCGTGCGCGACAAAATCGTGGACGAGGTGAAGCGGTTCAACCAGTTCTTCATCGACCTTTGCGACCCGGTGATGCGCGATGAAATGGGCGTAGACAGCAAGGTGTACGCCACCTTCAAGGCTGTGGTCAACGACAATGCGGCCAACTACCTCATCGCTGGTATCAACAGCTATCTGCAAGGCCGCTATGAGCCAGGGGCTGTGATTGAGGACGTACCGTTCTTCTATCCGGTGATTGGCATTATCCGGTATAACTTGCTAAAAATTTATAACACATAACATACATATCCACTCTGTATAATGAAACTCTTTATTGCCATATTAGCACTGATAGTGGGATTACCAATAGCCGCCCAAAACTATGCAGATTCCGACACCTCCCAGCAAAGCCTGCAAAGTAGAATCAACGCCGCCGAGGATGCCGCCGAGAGCACAGACAGCTTGGCAAGCACCGCTTCAGCCACCGACAGCCATTCCGACACTGGCAACAACCTGATTATATATGCACTGGGCGCCTGCTCTTTGATCAGCCTTGTGGTGGCTGTGGCAGCCACTCAGAAAATCAAAGGCGTGAAGCAAGAGAAGGACAACGAGATAACCGCCCTGAAGACGGCTATGCAGCAGCGAGGCGAGGAAATGGAGAAGCGCTTACGCCTGCTCGAAGACCGGCTGGCAGCGATCACGGCCAGCCAAAGCAGGGCTACGGCAGCATCGCCACGAACCATACCCTCGCCCCAACGACCTGCTCAAGCGGCTGCCACTTCCATGAAAAAAGCCGGTCCCACCACGGTTTACCTTTCGCGTCCCGACAGCGATGGCCGCTTCATGGCACAAGCCGCACGGATTGAGCCGGGCAACAGCATTTTCAAACTCATCACCACCGATGGCAAGACCGGCACCTTCGAGGTCATCAACGATGCCAATGTGCACCAGCTGGCTCTGATGATGCCCACGGAAAACCTTACCCGCGCATGCACCGGACACAACATTCAGGTTTCGGCTGGAATGACGACCATCATCACCGATGTCCCTGGAGAGGCTGTAAGTGACGGCGCCCAATGGCGGATAGTGAAACAAGCTGTCATTCATTATCAATAACCAAACGCAGCGAAGGCTATGAAATGCTATTGCCCTAAATGCGGACATGGAAGCGAGGTCAGCGAAGCCGACATTCGCCGTCAGAAAGGTATGGTAGTGTGTCCCAAATGCCTCACCACATTCAAGATGCCAGTGACAGACAGTAGCGCTCATGACGACTACGATGATGAGACGCCACCACCCATTCCACGCCGAAGAACGGC